>NZ_JAGGOW010000124.1 GCF_018614135.1 Streptomyces sp. ISL-66 | reverse complement strand
CGGCCCGGTGCCGCGAGCCGGAAGTCAGCCCGCGGATTCCCGTCGCACGCCGTGCCCTCGTGCCGGTTCGTGCCACAACTCTGGCCGACGACAGCAAATCTGACGTACCGTCATCTCCGCCCAGGTGCCGCCCTCACACCGCCCCGGAGGTTTCGTCATGCCCGCCGACCGTCCCGTATCGCTCGACGAGTACCCCATCCACCAGGCGCCGTTGTCGATGAAGCACCTCGTCACCGGCGACCGCAACGCCTACGACCGCTGCATCTTCCACGTCTTCGACCACGCCGGCCGCGCCGTCCTCATCCTCGGCCTCGGGGTCTACCCCAACGCCGGTGTCATCGACGCCTACGCCACCCTCCGCGTCGGCGACGAACTCCTCGCCGTCCGAGCCTCCGACGCCCTCACCGACGACCGGATGAACCTCTCCGTCGGCCCGCTCCGGATCACCGTCGACGAACCCCTCAAGCGCATCGGGCTCACCTGCGCCGCCGACCCGGACGACCCCGACGGGCTCTCGTACGACATCACCTGGACCGCCGAGTTCCCGGCGGTCTGGGAGCCCCACCACACCCAGCGCCGCGGCGACCGCCTCATCCTCGAAGGCCGCCGCTTCGTGCAGGCGGGCAACGTCACCGGCACCATCCGTGCCAAGGGCGAGGAGTTCGTGCTGGACGCCGCCGAGTGGACCGGCACCCGCGACCGCAGCTGGGGCGTGCGCCCGATCCCCGGGGAGGACGGTGGCCGCGCCGCCGAGGAGCACCGGCCCGAGGGCTTCCACTGGCTCTGGATCCCCGTCCGGTTCGAGGACCGCTTCCTGATGGTCATCGCCCAGGAGGACGCCGACGGCCTGCGCAACCTCAGCGAAGCCGTCGAGGTGTTCCCGGAAGGCAGCGGCCGCCACGACGTCCAGCTCGGCTGGCCGCACACCGACGTCCGTTACCGGTCCGGCACCCGCCACCCCGTGAGCGCCGTCGTCCACCTCACCGACCCGGCCGGCCGCAAGCCCCTCGAACTCGGCGTGGAGATCCTGAACTCCTCCCCGCTCGCGGTCGGAGCCGGCTACCCGCCCGCCTCCGACTGGCAGCACGGCTCCTGGAAGGGCCGCGGCTGGACCGATCGCCGCGCGTACGACCTCTCCGACCCGGCAGCCCACCCCATGGCCGCCTTCGGCGTCACCGACCACTCGGCCCGCTTCACCCTCGAAGGCCGGACCGGCTTCGGCATCTTCGAGCACGGCAGCTTCGGCCGCCACGACCCGAGCGGCTTCACCGACTACGGCTCCGTGGCCCCGTAGCGAGAGCAGGCACGCCGGTACGGGCGAGATCCGGCCGGAACGGGCCCGAACCGGCCGGACAGTGCAGGTCACGCAGCGCACCCAGGTCACGCAACGCACGCAGGTCATGCAATACACCCAGGTCACGCAACACACGCAGGTCACGCAGGAAACAGGAAGGGGTACCCCCATGGCAGGACCGGCACCACGCCCCCGCACCTCCACCCGCGAACCAGAGGAACTCGGCCGGCGCCTCGCCGCCTGGCTCGACGCCGAACTCCCCGGCGCGAAGATCGCCAACGTCTCCGTCCCCGGCTCCAACGGCATGTCGAGCGAGACCCTGCTCTTCGACATCGAGCACCCCGACGCCCCGGTCCGCGCCTGCGCCCTGCGCCTCGCCGCCGATCCGGCCGCCTACACCGTCTTCCCCACCTACGACATGCCCCGCCAGCACCGCGTGATGAGCCTGGTCGCCGCCCACACCGACCTGCCCGTCCCGCGCGTCCAGTGGCTGGAAGAGGACCCGGCCCCGCTCGGAGCGCCGTTCTTCGTGATGGCCCGCGCCGAAGGCCGCGTACCGCCCGACGTGATGCCCTACACCTACGAGGGCAACTGGCTGCACGCGGCGACCGACGCCGAACGCGCCGGACTCCAGGAGGCCAGCATCTCCCTCCTGGCCCGGCTCCACGACCAGTTCCCGCCCGACGAGGCGCGGTTCCTCCTGCCGGAAGGCGACGGCAGCCCGCTGCGCCGCCACGTAGAGGCCCAACGCCGGTACTACCACTGGGTGGTGGCGGGCAGTTCCCGATCCCCGCTGCTGGAACGGGCCTTCGACCGCCTCGAAGAGCTCTGGCCGGCCGACGAGGGCGGCCCGGCCGTGCTGAACTGGGGCGACGCCCGCATCGGCAACGTCGTCTACGAAGCCGACGGCTTCGCACCCGTCGCCGTGCTCGACTGGGAGATGGCGGCCTTCGCCCCGCGCGAGGTCGACCTCGGCTGGACGGTCTACCTGCACCGCTTCTTCCAGGACCTGACGGTCGGTTTCGGCCAGCCCGGTCTGCCGGACTTCCTGCGCCGCGACGACATCGAGCGCCGGTACGCCGAGCTCACCGGGCACGTCCCGCGGGACATGGAGTTCCACACCCTCTACGCCGCCCTGCGGCACGGGATCGTGATGCTCCGCATCGCCTACCGGCAGGCGCACTTCGGCGAGGTGGAGATCCCCGCGGACCCCGACGGCCTGATCCTGCACCATGCCAGTCTGGCCGCCATGGTGCAGGGAACGTACTGGTAGCCCCGGCGCGGGAGTTGCGGGGCCGCGCACGTGCGGAAGTGCGGGACCGCGGGGTGCGGCGGCTCGGGCGGCTCAGGCGGCCTGGGCGTGCTGCCGCATCTGCGGCAGCTCCGCGGGCGCCGGCGTCCGGACCGGACGCGAGCCGGGGCCGCCGACGTGCGAGAAGGGCTGCGTACGCCAGTCCAGGCCCTGGGGCAGCGCGAGATGGATGACGGGCTCCAGCTCCTGGGTGCCCTCGACGGCGAGCCCGAGGGTGGGCAGCGCATCGGAGGCGGGCCGTCCGGTGCCCGCGCACACCGTGAGCCCGAAGGGGTTCCACGGGGTCAGGCAGAGGGCGTGCTGCGGCAGGAACTCCTCGTCCGCGACGAGGGCGATGGCCTGACCGCAGTCCGGGCAGATCGCGTGGTGGATCTCGAATCCCTCGGCGTATTCGAGGTAGTCGTCATCGTCGGCGTAGGCGCCCTCGACGATTTCCAGGGGCTCCGGTTCGGTGCGACCGGCGCGCTTGGTGTTCAGCATGGATGTACTCCCCCTTGGGTGGGCCGGGCGGGCTGTTCTTCGGCCACGGCCACCCCAAGCACTTCCCGTCGCGCGGCACGAGTAACCACATCCTGCCGCCCTACGCCCGCATACCCTTGTGGCCTTGGTCACATGCCCGGCGCAGGTGCCACGCGGTCCCGCGTCAATCCGTGGACACGGCTGGGCCTGGAGCGGTCCGGGGACGTAAGTTGTGCGGCTATGAGCGCAATGGAGGAGCTGGACCGCCAGATCGTGGATCTGCTCGTGCGGGACGGGCGGATGAGCTACACGGACCTGGGCAAGGCCACCGGCCTGTCCACGTCGGCGGTCCACCAGCGAGTACGCCGCCTGGAACAGCGCGGAGTCATCCGCGGCTACGCGGCCGTCGTCGACCCCGAAGCCGTCGGGCTGCCGCTGACCGCCTTCATCTCGGTCAAGCCCTTCGACCCGAGCGCGCCGGACGACATCGCGGAGCGGCTGGCGGGGGTGCCGGAGATCGAGGCCTGCCACAGCGTCGCGGGCGACGAGAACTACATCCTCAAGGTCCGCGTCGCGACCCCGCTGGGGCTGGAAGACCTCCTGGGCCGCCTGCGCGCCCTGGCCCACGTCTCCACCCGCACGACGGTGGTCCTCTCCACCCCGTACGAATCCCGCCCCCCGCGCGTGTAACCGGGCCCGGGCGCGGCCGCGGCAGGACCCGGACCGCAGGCGGTCCCCGGGCCGGGCCCGGACGGCGGGCCCCCGGGCCCACCCCGACCGTGCGGACGGCGCGGCCCAAAGGGGAGACTGTCGGCATGACAGACCGCACCGCCGACTCCGCCACCGCCGCCGGATCGCCCGCAGCCCCGGGATCCCAACGGACCGTCCTCCTGCGCGGCGGAGAAGTCCACAGCCCCGCCGACCCGTTCGCCACCGCGATGGTCGTCGAGCGCGGCCACATCGCCTGGGTCGGTTCCGAGGGCGCCGCGGACGCCTTCGCGCAGGGCGTGGACGAGGTCGTCGACCTCGACGGCGCGCTCGTCACCCCCGCCTTCACCGACGCCCACGTCCACACCACCTCCGCCGGCCTCGCCCTGACCGGGCTGGACCTCTCGGGGGCCGCCTCCCTCCCGGAGGCCCTCGCCCGGGTGCGGGCGTACGCGGACCGCCGCCCCACCGACCGGGTCCTCCTCGGGCACGGCTGGGACGCCGCCCGCTGGCCCGAGCGCCGCGCCCCCCGCCGCCGGGAACTGGACGAGGCCACCGGCGGCCGGCCGCTCTACCTCAGCCGCATCGACGCGCACTCCGCCGTGGTCACCACCGCCCTGCTGGACCTCGTCCCCGGGGTCCGCGGCGCCGGCGACGAGCCGCTGACCCGCGACGATCACCACCAGGTGCGCCGCGCGGCGCTCGCGGCCCTCCTCCCGGCCCAGCGCGCCGAGGCCCAGCGGGCCGCCCTGGACCGGGCCGCCTCCCTGGGGATCGGCTCCGTCCACGAGTGCGGGGGCCCCGACATCTCCTCCGCCGAGGACTTCACCGCCCTCATGGAGCTCGCCCGCACGCGCCCCGGACCCCGCGTCTTCGGCTACTGGGCCGACCGGGACCTGGACCGGGCCAGGGCGCTCGGCGCGATCGGGGCCGCCGGAGACCTCTTCGTCGACGGCGCCCTCGGCTCGCACACCGCCTGCCTGCACGCCCCCTACGCCGACGCCGGCCACACCGGCACGGGCTACCTCGACGCGCACGACGTCGCCGGACACGTGGCCGCCTGCACCGAGGCGGGGCTCCAGGCCGGTTTCCACGCCATCGGAGACGCCGCGATCAGTGCCGTCATCGAGGGCGTCCGGGCCGCCGCCGAGAAGGTCGGCCTCGCCCGCGTCCGGGCCGCCCGCCACCGCGTCGAGCACGCCGAGATGATGACCCCGGCCGCCATCGCCGCCTTCGCGGACCTCGGCCTCACCGCCTCCGTCCAGCCCGCCTTCGACGCGCTGTGGGGCGGCGAGGAAGGCATGTACGCCGACCGGCTCGGCGCGGAGCGCGCCCGCACGCTCAACCCGTACGCGGCCATGCTCAAGGCCGGCGTCCCGCTGGCGTTCGGCTCGGACGCCCCCGTCACCCCGCTCGACCCCTGGGGCACGGTCCGCGCGGCCGCGTTCCACCGCACGCCGGAGCACCGCATCTCCGTACGGGCCGCCTTCGCCGCCCACACCCGCGGCGGCTGGCGGGCCCTGGGCCGCGACGACGCCGGCACCCTCGTTCCGGGCGCCCCGGCCGACTACGCCGTCTGGCAGACCGCCGAGCTGGTGGTGCAGGCCCCCGACGACCGGGTCGCCCGCTGGTCCACGGACCCCCGCTCCGGCACCCCCGGACTGCCGGACCTGACCCCCGGCGCTGAGCTGCCGGTCTGCCTGGCCACCGTCGTCGGCGGCCGGCAAGTATTCGTACGGCCACAGGGGTGATCCGGCGGTCCGTGGTTCGGTAAGGGCGGCCGGACCCGGATAGGTTCGGCCGGGTCCACCCCCGGACGTCCGCACCGGACGGAGCCGTTCGCTCAGCCGCGCCCGCGCCTCGGGGGCGAGGGAAGGTTTCGCCGGAAGGAGTCCCCCCTGCTCCCGAGGGAGTTCGGGGCGGGTGGCCCCAGATCGGGGCCCGCGGTCCAGTAGACAACGGTCAGGCGGTCCGCAGCCAGCGGGCGCCGGTCCGGCCCGAAGGACCGCGGGCTCCGGTCACTGTTCTAAAATCATCCTCTGCGACACGACGTACACGAAGACGTACGGGATGTACGAGAACGCAAAAGGGGAATCAGTGAGCGACGGCGGACAGCGAAGCTACGGACCGCTCGGCACGGCCTTGGTGATCATTCCGACCTACGACGAGGCGGAGAACATCGGGCTGATCGTCGGCCGCGTCCGCGCGGCTGTGCCCGAGGCCCACATCTTGGTCGCGGACGACAACAGCCCGGACGGCACCGGAAAGCTCGCGGACGAGCTGGCGGCACAAGACGGGCACGTCCACGTCCTGCACCGCAAGGGCAAAGAAGGACTCGGAGCGGCCTACCTGGCCGGCTTCCAGTGGGGCCTGGACAACGGCTACGGCGTCATCGTCGAGATGGACGCCGACGGCTCCCACCAGCCCGAGGAACTGCCCCGGCTGCTCACCGCGCTGGAGGGCGCCGACCTGGTGCTCGGCTCCCGCTGGGTCCCGGGCGGGCGGGTCGTCAACTGGCCGAAGAGCCGTGAGTTCCTCTCCCGGGGCGGGTCCACGTACTCCCGGCTGATGCTGGGCGTCCCGATCCGGGACGTCACCGGCGGCTACCGCGCCTTCCGGCGCGAGACCCTCGAAGGCCTCGGTCTGGCCGACGTCGCCTCCGCCGGCTACTGCTTCCAGGTCGACCTCGCCCGCAGGGCCGTGCGCGAGGGCTTCCGCGTGGTCGAGGTACCCATCACCTTCGTCGAGCGAGAGTTCGGCGACAGCAAGATGAGCAAGGACATCGTGGTGGAGGCCCTCTGGAGGGTCACCCAGTGGGGCCTGAAGGAACACGCGGGCAAGGTGACCCGCAAACTCCGCGGGAAGTAGCCGTCCGGGGCGAGCGGTGGCCGGCCCGGCACGGGCCGAAGTCTGCCGGCCAGGCCCGGCCCCGCCCGCGCCGGCACCCCTAGGGGTGTCCGGTACCTCCGGCTGAGGACGCTTTTACATCGCCCCGGGCACACTGGTGGCATGACGACCGGAGTTCCGACCTCTACGGCCCCCGGGCGGCGTTCGTCCGCCCGTACGTTCCTTCCTCTGGCCATCGTGGCCTGGCTGATCCTGGAGATCTGGCTGCTCAGCCTCGTCGCCGGAGCGGTCGGCGGCGGTGGCGTCGCCCTGCTGCTCGTGGGCGGCCTGGTGCTCGGAGCGGTGGTCATCAAGCGGGCCGGGCGGCGCGCCTTCAAGAACCTGACGGAGACCTTCCAGCAGGCCCAGGCGGGCAAGCAGCCGACTCCGGCGCAGCCCGGCTCGGGCAACGGCCTGACCATGCTGGCCGGCCTGCTCCTGATGATGCCGGGCCTGCTCTCCGACGCGGCGGGCCTGCTCCTCCTGCTCCCGCCGGTCCGCGCCCGGGTCGGCCGCCGCGTGACCAGGACGCTGGAGCGGAAGATGGCCTCGGCGCCCGCCGGATCCGTCGGCGACGCCTTCCAGCAGGCCCGCATCCGCTATCCGGACGGCAAGGTCGTCCCGGGCGAGGTCATCCGGGGTGAGGTCATCCAGGGCGAGGTCGTCCGCGAGGACCGGCCGCAGAGCTGATCCACGACAAAGCCGAGGGCCCCCGCCACATGGTGTGGCGGGGGCCCTCGGCTTTGTGCTGTCTTGCTGTGTTGCTCTTGCTGTGCTGGCGTCCGGCTGTCAGGCGGACTTGCGGCTGTCCCGCGGATGCACGGCAATGTTCATGGCGCCGGAACGAAGGACCGCCAGCCTCTCGGCCAGCACTTCCTCCAGCTCCTCGCGGGTGCGTCGCTCCATGAGCATGTCCCAGTGCGTTCGCGCAGGCTTGCCCTTCTTCTCTTCGGGCCCGTCCCCGTCCACCAGGAGTGCCATGGCGCCGCACGCCTTGCACTCCCACTCCGGCGGGATGTCTGCCTCAACCGAGAACGGCATCTCAAATCGATGTCCGTTCTGGCATGCGTACTCCACCGCCTGGCGCGGGGCCAGATCGATGCCGCGGTCCGTCTCGTAGCTGGTAACCACGAGCCGCGTACCGCGGAGAGCTCGCTCACTCATGAATCGTGCCTCCCGGGCTTGTCGCCCACAGGACAGGTGTCGCTGTCGTCGTCATCCGGTCAACGTCCGGTCGGCGGTATAGATTCCCGCTCCGGGTCACGCGTCGCCCGTCGTGCCGCCCCTTGTTGTACCCACCAGTGCCCGTTTTGTCACATCTGGCAGCAAATGTCACCCAGCGTCTTCACTTCGTAAGCACGCAGTAACGGTCCGCCTGGCAGGCCAAAGGCGTACACTACCGGCCCTTCGCTTGAACGTCGAAATCTGTTCCGAATTCGCGCTCTGGACCCACGCGGGATCCGCTCCAGGCCCAGCCGATATCCTCCCGAGCCCACTCGGATCCGGTCAGATCCGCTCGGGTACAGGATTCCCCGCCGCCTCCACCGCGCGCCGCACCGGCACTCTGGCGAGCAGCACGAAACCCAGTGCGAAGAAGACCACCAACGAGATGATCGCGTCCCGGTAGCTCCCCGTGACCTGATAGGTGATGCCGAAAACGAGCGGCCCCACCCAGCTCAGCCCGCGGTCGCTCATCTCGTACGCCGAGAAGTACTCGGCCTCCTTGCCCGTCGGCACCAGGTGCGAGAAGAGCGAGCGCGACAGCGCCTGGCTGCCGCCCAGCACCAGTCCGATCATCGAGGCGAGCGCGAAGAACCACACCGGGGTCCGGGCCGGCAGGAAGTACCCGGCCGCCAGCGTCAGCCCCCAAGCGGCCAGCGAACCGAGAATCGTCCGCTTGGCGCCGTACCGCACCGCCAGGCGGCCCATCCCCAGCGCCCCCGCCACCGCCAGGACCTGCACGAGCAGCACGGCCACGATCAGCGTGGACTGTTCGAGCTCCAGCTCCTCCGAGCCGTAGATGGACGCCTGGGAGATCACGGTCTGCACGCCGTCGTTGTAGATCAGGTACGCCAGCAGGAACGAGAGGGTCAGCGGGTAGCGCCGCATGTCCTTCAGCGTGGCGATGAGCTGCTTCCAGCCGCTGAGCGCCGGACCCGCCCCCGCCTCCCGGACCACGGCCCGGTCCCGCAGCCGCCGCAGCGGGACGATCGCGAAGGCGCCCCACCACAGTCCCGCCGAGGCCAGGCAGATCCGTACGGCCGCACCCTCCGAGAGCCCGAACGAGTCGTGCCCCTGGTAGACCACGAGGTTCAGTACGAGGACGAGGGCGCCCGAGGTGTAACCGAAGGCCCAGCCGCGCGAGGAGACGGCGTCCCGCTCGTCCGGCGTGGAGATCTGCGGCAGATAGGCGTTGTAGAGCACCATCGAGACCGACAGCGCCGCGTTCGCGACGATCAGCAGCAGCCCGCCGAGCAGATAGCGGTCGCCGCCCAGGAAGAACATCCCGGTGGTCGCCGCCGCGCCCGTGTACGCGGCCGCCGCCAGCAGCGGCTTCTTGCGGCCGCTGCGGTCCGCGAGCGCCCCCACCAGCGGCATGATCAGGACGGCCACGATCACCGAGGCGGACACGGAGTACGCGAAGTACGAGCCGGCCCGCACCGGGATGCCCAGCGGGTGCACGTAGCCGTCGGCGTCGGCGGCCGCCTTCGCCACCGCCGTCAGGAACGGCCCGAGGAACACGGTGAGCACGCTCGTCGAATAGACCGAGCAGGCGAAGTCGTAGAAGTACCAGCCGTGCTGCTCGCGCTTGCGTGCCGCGGCGGCCTCGGCCGCCGCTCTGCCGCCCTCCGCGCCGTCCCCGGACCCGGATTCCGCTTGATCTGTGGTCTGCGCACTCATGAGTGCCCCCTCGCTGGTCCCCGTACCGCCGCGGCCGCCGGCTCCGGGCGCGCGGGCCCGTGGCCGGTCAGGCCCAGGCCCCGCGCCGGTCCAGCACCGTGCGCAAGATGTCGATCCGGTCGGTCATGATGCCATCGACACCCAGGTCGAGCAGCGCCTCCATGCGTTCCGGTTCGTTCACGGTCCACACGTGCACCTGCAGCCCCCGTTCGTGCGCGGTGCGTACGAACCGCCGGTCCACCACGCGGATGCCCGCCTGGGTCTCCGGAACCTGCGCCGCCACCGCGCCCGCGCGCAGCGCCGCCGGGATCGCGTACGAGCGCAGCCGCAGCCCGACCACCCCCCGCACCCCGTACGAGGTCGCCAG
The DNA here is from genome assembly GCF_018614135.1 of Streptomyces sp. ISL-66. GTDB lineage: Bacteria > Actinomycetota > Actinomycetes > Streptomycetales > Streptomycetaceae > Streptomyces. The sequence goes on along the minus strand of NZ_JAGGOW010000124.1, from coordinate 7,960 downwards.
CCGGGGCCCGGCGATCTTCTGCGCCCGCGCGACCCGGCTCTCGGAGAAGGAGCCCACGCACACCCGGTCCCAGACGCCGGCCCGCGCGATCAGATCGACCAGCGGGTGCAGGGCGGACTCGTCCTTGATGTCCACGTTCCAGCGGGCCTCGGGGAACTCCTCCAGGAGGTCCTCGAAGAGCGCCAGCGGCTCGGTCCCGCCGACCCGGGCCTCCCGGATCCGGCTCCACGGCTGCTCGCGGATGCGGCCGCGGCCGTCCGTCACCCGGTCCAGGGTCGCGTCGTGGAAGGCGACCAGTTCGCCGTCGGCGCTGGCGTGCACATCGGTCTCGAAGTACCGGTATCCCGCGTCGGCGGCCCGCCGGAAGGCGGCGGCGGTGTTCTCCAGCCCGTCGGCGGCCCCGCCGCGGTGGGCGAAGGGGATCGGAGCCGGGTGGTCGAGATACGGATGGCGAAGGCGTACGTGCGTCACCGCGGCAGTATGCCGCCTGTTCCCGCCGGGACGGGAGCGCCCTGGTATCCGGCCGGTGAGGGGCCCGGGCGGCGGGGGGCCGGGCAGCGCCCTCCCGCGGCCACCGCTGAGGGCGGCGGGCGGCCGCGGGACACCGCGACGCGCGGTCCCGCGTAACAGGACCCCCTGGTCCGGAGGAACCACTCCATGACACTCTGGACCGGCAAGACCAATCCAATACCGGACCTCGAAGGCCCGGTGAGGGCCAATTCGACGAAGGTGGACCGGAAGCCATGGCGCAGTGGACCTCGGCCGTAGGCGCCGCACAGCTCGGCCGACTCATCACCTCCCAGCAGGGACGGGCCGCCGTGCCCGGCGCGCGCAAACTGCCCGCGTACCGCACCCTCGCCGACGGCATCCGCCTCCTCGTCCTCGAGGGCCGCGTCCCCGTCGCCGCGCGGCTTCCCGCCGAGCGGGAGCTCGCCGTCGTGCTCGCCGTCAGCCGAACCACCGTCGCCGCCGCCTACGAGGCCCTGCGCGGCGAGGGGTTCCTGGAGTCCCGCAGGGGCGCCGGCAGCTGGACCTCGGTGCCCGCCGGGAACCCGATGCCCTCCCGCGGCCTGGAACCCCTGCCCCCCGAGTCCCTCGGCTCGATGATCGACCTCGGCTGCGCCGCGCTCCCGGCCCCCGAGCCCTGGCTCACCAAGGCCGTCCAGGGCGCCCTGGAAGAGCTCCCGCCGTACGCCCACACGCACGGGGACTATCCGGCCGGGCTGCCCGCCCTGCGCCGGATGCTCGCGGAGCGCTACACCGAGCGCGGCATCCCGACCATGCCCGAGCAGATCATGGTCACCACGGGCGCGATGGGTGCCATCGACGCCATCTGCAGCCTCTTCGCCGGACGCGGCGAGCGGATCGCGGTGGAATCCCCCTCCTACGCCAACATCCTCCAGCTCATGCGCGCCGCCGGCGTCCGCCTCGTGCCCGTGGCCATGGGCGAGGGCCTGACCGGCTGGGACATGGACGTCTGGCGCCAGGTCCTGCGCGACTCCGCGCCCCGCCTCGCCTACGTCGTCGCCGACTTCCACAATCCGACCGGGGCGCTCGCCTCCGACGAGCAGCGCCGGGCGATGGTGGAGGCGGCCCGCTCGGCCGGCACCGTGCTCGTCGCCGACGAGACCATGATCGAGCTCCGGCTCGACCCGGACGTGGAGATGCCGCGCCCGGTCTGCTCCTTCGACCCGGCCGGCTCCACCGTCATCACCGTGGGCTCCGCCAGCAAGGCCTTCTGGGCCGGCATGCGCATCGGCTGGGTCCGCGCGGCCCCCGACGTCATCCGCAGCCTCGTGGCGGCCCGCGCCTACGCCGACCTCGGCACCCCCGTGCTGGAACAGCTCGCGGTGAACTGGCTGATGCGCACCGACGGCTGGGCCCAGGCCGTCGAGATCCGCCGCGACCAGGCCCGCGAGAACCGCGACGCGCTGGTGGCGGCGGTGCGCCGGGAGCTGCCGGACTGGGAGTTCCAGGTCCCGCGCGGCGGCCTGACGCTGTGGGCCCGCGCGGGCGGCCTGTCCGGCTCCCGGCTGGCCGAGGTGGGGGAGCGGGTCGGCGTACGGGTCCCCTCGGGCCCCCGGTTCGGGGTCGACGGGGCCTTCGAGGGGTACGTACGGCTCCCGTTCACCGTCGGCGGCCCGGTGGCCGAGGAGGCCGCCGCCCGGCTGGCCGCCGCGGCCCGGCTGGTCGGCACGGGTGCGGGCGGCGGCGGAGCGGAACCGCCGCGCACGTTCGTCGCGTAGGGGCGTAGGGGCGAAGGAGCGAAGAGGGGCGGGGCCCGCGGGCGCCTGACGGGGCGGCCGGCCGTCGGGCGACGTGCCGCGGTGTCCGCGAGCGGCCCTCCCGGCCCGTCCGTCCGGCCGCTACGGGGCGTCGACCGGGACCTCGGGGATCTGCGGGGCGTCGATCGACGGACCCTGTGCCTGGGCCGGCGGCTGGACCGGTTGTGGCGCCTCCACCGGCTGCACCGGCTGGAGGATGCGCAGCGGCTTCGTCGGGGTGACGTGGTCCGGGACGGCCCTGGGCTGGGCCCGCCGCTCGGGCAGGAGCTCCACTACCGCCTGCCGGTGCGCCGGGTGCGCGGCCTCGTCGTAGGGGTCCGGCGTGGCGGGCACCTGGAGCCGGTGCACGGGGCCGGAGCCGAGCCGCGCGTACCCGCGTCCGGGCGGCGCGACGGCCGTCGGCGTGGTGTGCGGAGGTACTCCCAGCACGTCGGTGATCTGCTGGATGGAGGCGGAGCCCAGCACCACCCGGGCCCGGGTGTGCTGCCAGACGGCGTCCTGCAGCAGCTCCAGGTGCTCGAACTGCTCGGCGACCACCACGGTGACGTGCGCCGCGCGCCCGTGCCGCAGCGGCACCTGGAGCTCCGCGAGCGGGTCGGGAGCGCCCTCGGCCGCGGCGAGGTGGCCCAGCACGCTGGGCCGGTCGAGCAGGATCCACAGCGGGCGGCGGGTGTCCTCGGGCGCGGGCCGGCCGGCTTCGCGGGCGCGGTGCGTGGCGATCAGGCGCCGCTCGGTCTCGCGCGCGGCCCATTCCAGGGTGGCCAGCGCCCCGGTCGGCCCGCACTCCACGGCGAGGACGCCGGCGCGGCCTGACAGGCAGGAGTACTCCCCGCTGCCGCCGCCCTCCACGATCAGGACGTCGCCCCCGTGCCGCAGGGCTTGCAGGGCGACCGAGCGCAGCAGAGTGGAGGTGCCGCTGCCGGGCTGGCCCACGGCCAGCAGGTGGGGTTCGGCGGAGCGGGAGCCGGTGCGCCAGATGACCGGAGGCATGTCGCGGGGCTCGTCCCCCTCCAGGACGGGCAGGGTGCGCTGCACGCTGCCGGCGTCGGTGAAACCGAGCACGGTCTCACCGGGAGAGGTCACGAAGGGCTGGGCGGCGATACCTGTCGGCAGCGCCGCCAGCACGCTCAGGTCGAGCTGGTTCCCCTCCTCGTCCCAGTCGAAGAGGTACTCCCGTCCGCGCCCGGACTTGGCGTGCAGCAGTGCCTCGATCCGGGCCCGTGAGGCGGCCTCGCCGTCGGTGAAGTAGGCCGGGTAGCGGATGTGGAGCCGGGTGACGCGGCCCGCCCCGTCGAATTCGTAGCCGCTGAAGGCCCGGTCCCAGTCCCCGCCGTGGGCGAAGAGCGGATCGGGGTCCTCCGGGACGGACAAGTACGGCACGAGGGCTTCGTAGAGGGAGCCGAGGCGTTCGGTCTCGGTATCGCTGGGGCCGGTCTTCGCCGGGGTGCGGTCGCGTCCCTGCCAGGCCGCCGCCGCCATGAGGGTGATCAGGGCGGCGGCGGGGCCGTAGGGGACGAGCGCGACCACGAGGACGCAGGCGGCTCCCAGGAACAGCGCGGGACCACGCTTGTCCTTGGGGGTGTCGCACCACTTGCGCCGCCCGGCCGAGGCCAGGAGGCGCAGTCCCCGCCCGATGACGAGGAGCGGATGGAGGACGTCCGTGGCGCTGTCGGCGGCCGTGCGGGCGATGTCGCGGCCCCGGGCCAGCGACACGGTGCCGCTGCTGAGGATGCGGGGAAGTGGGCGCCGGGCCACGGGCGTCTCCTGGAGTTGTGGATGCTTCGGGGTGGTTTCCGGGACCGGGGGGCGCTAGAGCTTGATCCCGCCGAGGAGGCTCGCGAGGCTCGCCGTACTCGCCGTGATGCTGGGAGCGATGGCGGAGCCCGCGAGGAAGAAGCCGAAGAGCGAGCACACGAACGCGTGCGACAGCTTCATTCCGTCCTTCTTGAAGAAGAGGAAGCAGATGATGCCGAGCAGGACGACACCTGAGATGGAAAGGACCATGAGGAGTTCTCCTGGTGGGTGGGGACAGTCACCATCAGTTCTTCCAGGCTCACAGCAAGTATCAATGCGACAAAAGGTGCATACGGGTGAATCGGCGGAATTTTCACTTGACCGGCCCAGCCCGGCTGGCGCGCCGGGCGTGCGTGACGCAAGGGGGCCGCGAGGTGATCATTGCCTCGGCCCGTCCCGCTCATGTGCAGGTCCGGGCGCTACCCTGACGATTCACCCGTACGGACGCGCGTCGCCGTACGCACCCCTGCCCGCGTGAAAGGCGGTACGACCGATGAGCGAGCACGCCGAGGCCAGCTCCCAGGGCTCCCCGGACGTTCCCGACGAGGACGTCATCGAGCTGGCCACCAAGATCTTCGACCTCGCCCGTCAGGGTGAGACCGAGACGCTGGCCGCCTACCTCGACGCCGGCGTCCCGGCCAACCTCACGAACGACCGCGGCGACACCCTCGTCATGCTCGCCGCCTACCACGGCCACGCCGAAGCCGTCACGGCCCTGCTGGCCCGCGGCGCCGAGGCCGACCGCGCCAACGACCGCGGCCAGACCCCGCTCGCCGGCGCCGTCTTCAAGGGCGAGGAGGCCGTCATCCGCGCGCTGCTCGCCGGCGGAGCGGACCCGACGGCCGGAACCCCCTCCGCCGTGGACACGGCCCGCATGTTCGCAAAGGCTGACCTGCTGGAACTTTTCGGAGCCAAGTAGTCCGCTTTTGGCGGTTCCTTGGGCGGTCCTTGGCCGGTCCAGACCTCACGGATTGGTCACGGGGGCCTTAAATGTGGTCGCGGTGCACAAACCGACTGGGTCATCATGACGACGGATTCGATTCGTGGACTTGGCGGACGGGCAGGAGCGGGCAGGACACAACGGGTGTCCGACCCCCACTCCTGCCGGGGGACCGCCGCCTTGGCCCGGAGCACCGACGAGAGTGAGAAGGCAATGGTCTACATCGAGCGGAACATGACGGCGGACGTCCTCACATGCTGTTACGCGGCCCTGTGAATTTTGATTCCCGGTTGCGTCCCCAGCTTGATTTGAGGCCATTCCCATGTTCGAACCAGTCATAGCGCCGAGCGGTACCCTGCTCGGTCTCCTCCAGCGCGGCCGCGGCGACGGCACGCTGCACGCACTCGCGGCCCCCAGGGTCGAGGCCCTCGCGGCGCTCGACCAGTGCGTGGCCGGCGATCCGCGCCAGGACTGGCAGGTCGAGAACCGCTCCTTGTACTACGCCCGGCTGTACCTGGACCTCGACGGCCCCTTGGGCGAGATCGAGAGCCACCTCTTCGGCGTCGACGACCTCCTCGACGACGACGACCACCGCACCGGCCTGGCCCTGTCCGTCCTCGGACACCTGGCCTCGTACGGCCGCGACGACGCGCTCATGCTGCTGCGCCGCTACGCCGCCACGGGCGCCAACTGGGCCTGGGCCCTCGACGAGCTCGCCCTGCGCGACGACGACGAGGGACTGCGCTCGCTGGCCGACGCCGTGCTCGCCCGCTTCCCCACCACCCCGGAGGGTGAGGCGCGGCTCGCCGCCGCCGTCCGCGACGCCTACGAACCCCGGCCCTGGCGCCTCTGGGAAGAGAACCCCGAGGCGCCCGAGTACGCCGAGCGCCTGCGCGCCGCCCGCCAGCAGGGTTCCTTCGACCGCTGGCAACGCCAGCTCACCCCCCGCGGCCCCCAGCCCGGCTGGGGCGTCCAGGCCGTCTTCGACTGGGCCGCCGACGGCCTGCGCCGGGGCACCCCGCTGCACGTCCCCGCCGCCCGCTGCCTGGCCGCCGTGGCCACGCCCGAGGACCGCTCCGCGATCCTCGCGGCCGCCGCCGGCGCCTGCGGCGAGGCCGCCCGCGCCACCGCCCTGCACCACCTGGTCCTCGCGGAACCGGAGAACCCGGCCATACTGGACCTCATCGAAGCCGCCGGCGACGAGCCGGCCGTAGCCGCCTACGAGCGCATGTGCGGCCCCGGCGCCGTCGAACGGGCCCGGCGCTGGGTCCACCGCCCCGACGCCCTCGGAGCGGCCGCGGCGGCCCTCCTGGCCGCCCGGGGCGGAGCCGAGGACGCCGGTCTGGTGCTCGGGGCCCTGCGCGACACCGTGCGGGGCTCCGGCCCCGACTCGGTGCGGCTGTTCGCCCTGGTCGACGGAGCGGGCCGGCTCGCGATCGGCTGCGCGGCGCCCGTGCTGCGCCACGTCTACCGCGAGACGGCCTCGTCCCATCTGCGCGGCCGGGCCGCGCGGGCCCTGGCGGCCACGGACCCGACCTTCGCGGAGGGCTTCGCGGTCGAGTGCCTCTGGGACTGCGAGGAGACCACCCGCGAGGTGGCCGCCCACCACGCGGCGACGGCTGACGCCCGGGTCGCCCCGAGGCTCCGCCGCCTGGCGGCGGACCCGGCGGAGGAGGAAGACGTCCAGTCGGCGGTCCGCAGCCGGATCGCCCCGGAGTCGGCGGTGTAGGACCCGGAGCGATTCCCTCCCCGCCCGACTTCGAGGCGCGGGGTCCGGGCGGAGCCCGCGGTCTTGTCCGGCCAGTCCGGCGGTCGGGGATCGAATCCCCGCGCGGGGCCGGGGCGGAGCCGCAGGGAGCGGGGCGGAGCCCGTCGTCTTGTCCGGCCCGTCCGGTGTTCGGGGACCTGGTCGCGGCGGGGTCCGGGTCGGAGCCCCAGGGGGTCCGGGCGGAGCCCGCGACCGGCCCGTCCGGCGGGCGGTGGGCCGGGTCCGGGCAGCGCCCCGGTCAGAGCCTCACGAACCGCACCGGCACCCCCGGCCTCGCCTGCGCGGCCGCGTCCAGGGCGGGGCCCGGGGGGACCACGCCGATGACCGGGTAGCCGCCCGTGACCGGATGGTCGGCCAGGAAGACCACCGGGTGGCCGTCCGGAGGGACCTGGACCGCTCCCAGCACCATGCCCTCGCTCGGGAGCTCGCCGCCCCGCGCCCGGACGAGCGGCGGGCCCTCGGTGCGCAGGCCGATGCGGTTCGATGCCGCCGAGACGCGGTACCGGGCGCGCAGCAGCCGGTCCCTCACCGACTCCGGATCGAACCAGTCGGCCCTCGGCCCCGGCCGGAGCGGGAGCACCAGCTCCGAGGGCGGGCCGGCCGCTGCCAGGGCGTCCACCCCGGCCACCGGATCCGGACCGGCCGGCCCCACCATCAGCAGCGCCCCCGCCGTGAGGACCGGCGGCCCGAGACCCGACAGCAGATCCGTCGAGCGGCTGCCCAGGACCGGCTCCGCGGCGAACCCTCCCCGCACCGCGACGTAGCTGCGCACTCCCGACTCCGCCCGGCCCACCTCCAGCTCCGCCCCGGCCCGCAGCAGGACCGGGGCTCCCCAGGGCGCCGCCCGCCCGCAGACCCGTACACCACAGGGCGCTCCCGTCACGGCCACCACCACCGGACCGCCCAGGGCCCGCAGACCCACGCCGTCCAGGGTCGTCTCCAGCGTGGCGGCCTGCGGCGGGTTGCCCAGCAGGCGGTTGGCCAGCGCGTGCGCCCCCGCGTCGAGGGCGCCCGAGCGGGGCACGCCGAGGTGCGCGTACCCGGGCCGGCCCAGGTCCTGGACGGTGGTCAGTGCGCCCGGCCGGAGCACCTCGAAGGCCGGGGCGGCAGGGGCGGCCGCGGCGCGCGGCGGGGCCCCGCTCACGCGGACGCCTCCGTGAACCGCACCCGGAC
>NZ_JAGGOW010000123.1 GCF_018614135.1 Streptomyces sp. ISL-66 | reverse complement strand
CGCCGCCGCCACCGCGACCTCGTGCCCCGGGGCCACCGACAGCCGTTCCGCGGCGGGGCCCAACAGCCCCTCCAGCCGCGCGGCGAGCAGCGCGCCCGTACCGTCCTTGCGACGCAGCCCCATCGCCAGGGCGTCCCGTCGCGCCGACACCGCCGCCCGTGAGCGTTCCGCCGTCGCCAGCGCGTCCCGCGCCACGCCGAGGCCGGCCTCCGCCGCCGCCAGCTCGGCCCGCGCGGCCTCGTACTCCTCCTGCACGGAAGCCGTCCCGGACGCCATCCCCGGGGCCGTCCCCGACGCCGTCCCCGACGCCGTCCCCGTCCCCGTCCCCGTCCCCGCCGCCGAAGCGTCGTCCTCCCCGACCTCCCGCGCCAGCGCCTCGTACTCCTCCCGCGCCGCCACCGCCCGAGCCCGGGCCTCGTCCCGCGCCGCGACCAGCCGGTCGATCTCCGCCTGCGCCGCGCCCGCGCGGGAGCGCGCCGCGCCCAGCCGGCCCGTCAGCCTGGCCAGGCCCTCGCGCCGGTCAGCGATGGCCCGCGCCGCGTCCCGCAGCCGCCGTTCCTCCTCGGCCAGCGACCGCTCCAGCTCGGCCCGGTGCTCGACGGTGTCCTCCAGCGCCCGGGAGGCCGCCTCCAGCGCGGCCGTCAGCTCCGCCTCCTGCTCGCGGATCCGCGCCGCTTCCTTCTCCATGTCCTCCGGGTCGCGGCCGCGCCGCTCTTCCTCCACCGGAGCCGAGGCCGACTTGACGCGCGCGTCGGCGAGCGACGCGGTCCCCCGCACCCGTTCGGCCAGCTGGGACAGGTCGTACCAGGTCTGCTGCGCGCGCTGGAGCCGCGGCGCGAGCTCCCGTACGGCTTCCTCCAGCTCGGCTTCCGCCCGTACCGCCGCCGCGAGGCGCGCCTCGGCCGTCTCCTTGCGTTCCTTCAGCGCCGCCTCGTCCGCGAGCTCCACGTCGAGGGCGCTCTTGAGCGTCACGAGGTCGTCGGCGAGCAGCCTCAGCCGGGCGTCGCGCAGGTCGGCCTGGATCACGGCCGCCCGCCGGGCCACCGCGGCCTGCCGCCCGAGCGGCTTGAGCTGGCGCCGCAGTTCGTCGCCCAGGTCCTGGACGCGGGCGAGGTTGGCCTGCATCGCGTCGAGTTTGCGCAGCGCCTTCTCTTTGCGCTTGCGATGCTTCAGTACTCCTGCGGCCTCTTCGATGAAGGCGCGCCGGCCCATCGGATCGGCGTGCAGTACGGAGTCCAGCTGGCCCTGTCCGACGATGACGTGCATCTCGCGGCCGATGCCGGAGTCGGAGAGCAGCTCCTGGATGTCGAGGAGCCGGCAGGTGTCGCCGTTGATCTGGTACTCGCTGCTGCCGCCGCGGAACATGATCCGGGTGATGGTGACTTCGGCGTAGTCGATGGGCAGGGCGCCGTCGGAGTTGTCGATGGTCAGCGAGACCTCGGCGCGCCCGAGCGGCGGGCGGCCGGTCGTGCCGGCGAAGATGACGTCTTCCATCTTCCCGCCGCGCAGGGACTTGGCTCCTTGTTCACCCATGACCCAGGAGAGCGCGTCCACCACATTGGACTTGCCCGAGCCGTTGGGCCCGACGACGCAGGTGATGCCCGGCTCGAAACGCAGGGTGGTGGCGGAGGCGAAGGATTTGAAGCCGCGCAGGGTCATGGACTTGAGGTGCACGCCGCCGGACTCTACCTTTCACCGTCGGTTTCACCCATGAAGGTGCAGGGCACATCAGACGTTAAAGGAGTGGGTCCCCCACCTGGCGCAACCACAAATGAAGAAGGGACGCCGAAGCGTCCCTTGCAGATCATGCGAGATTGTCGAGCGACTAGGGAGCGCGGATCAGGTGAGCGCAGGCTCCGCCTGGGGTACGTCGAGGTCAATGCCGTCGAGCATCGAATCTCCGTGCTGTGCGGCGGCCGCGTTCAGTGCGTCGTTTTCGGACTGGATCCGTCCGAGTTCGGACTCGAGGTCCTGGACGCGCTGCTGAAGCCGTCGCATCTCGGCGAGGAGTCGCGGGTCAGAACCGCCGACGTAACCGAGAAGCGCCTTTGCCATGATGGATGGTCCTCCACACTGAGTGACCGACCGAAAGCGGTGTGGGTCGTGAGGGAATCGCACCCGCGGATGTCCGGCAGCGACTGCCAGTCACTGCTCGTGTTCTTTTGCCAACTGCCAACACTGCCAAACAGCTCAGGTGCGCGGGGCTTCCAGCGTCTCACCAAAAAGTTTGACGGTCAACACGATCACGCCCCGTATCGGCGGGCATCCCGGCCCCCGCAAGGGGCGTGGAGATCATCCTCGTCTCCGAGCCTTCCACGATTCGCCCGGGTCGGCAACGCGTCGGCGACGAATGCGCAGATCCGACCGTGTGCCGACCATCCGGAGATCCGTTCAGTGCATGATCAGTCGATCGGTCACCGGATCGCGAACCCGTCGTAGCCACCGCGCGGTGTGCCCCAGATCTCTGTCACTCCGACCACCCGGCCGGGCGTGTCGGCGCCGTGCAGCCATTCCAGGAGCCGGTGGCAATTCTCACGTTGACCTTCGGCCACCACCTGTACTCGGCCGTCGGCGAGGTTGAGCGCGAAGCCGGCCAGTCCGCCGATCTCCAGGGCATTGGCCCTGGTGAACCAACGGAAGCCCACTCCCTGTACACGGCCGCGCACCCAGGCGGTCATGCGGACATCTTCGTTCATGCCTGAACGCTAACCGGGCAAACACATTCGGGTCACGGCACCCCCATTCGCCATGGCGTACAGTCGCGCAGCAATGAGCTCACCCATTTGGGTGAGTAAAGGTTGATCTTGAACGAAGAAGAAGGGCTGGCCGCCATGGGACGCCACCGGCTCCACGCCGCACCCCGCAGCGGCACGAAGCGCCGTACCGCCGTCCGCGGCGGTCTGCTCGGCCTCTCCGTGGCCGTGGTGCTCGGCACGGCGGCCGTCACCACGGGCGTCGTCCCGGTCGGCTCCTCCTTCCCCTACGTGGGGGTCGCGGGTTCGAGCTCGGACGCGAAGACGGAGGCCAAGGCCCAGGCGTCGCCGAGCCCCGAGAGCTCGCCGGAGCAGCAGGGCGGCCTCGCCAACCTCTCGGGCCGCGCCTCCGCCGGTCCGGGCTCCGCCTCCGCCTCGGCCTCCCCCTCCCCTTCCGCTTCGCCTTCCCCCTCCGCCTCGCCGTCCCCGTCGGCCAGTCCTTCCCCGACGCCTTCGGCCGAGCCGTCGAAGACGCCGAAGGCCAGCCCCACCCCGGTGACGCCGCGGAAGACGATCGTCCCGAAGCCTCCCGTCGCCCCGGCGGCCCCGCCCACCTCGACCGGCCACTCCGCCGAGGAGACCGCCGTACTGAACCTGGTGAACCAGGAGCGCGCGCAGGCCGGCTGCGGTCCCGTACGGGCCAACCCGCCGCTGGCGGCGCTGGCCGGCGCCTTCAGCAAGGACATGGCCGTCCGGGGCTTCTTCGACCACACCGACCCCGACGGCAACACCCCGTGGGACCGGGCCACCAAGGCCGGCATCTCGGGCATGGGCGGCGAGAACATAGCCCGCGGCCAGGGCGACGCGGCGGCCGTGATGAACGCCTGGATGAACAGCCCCGGCCACAAGGCAAACATCCTCAACTGCGAATTCCGCACCCTGGGCGTCGGGGTCTACGTCGCCTCGGGCGGCCCCTGGTGGACCCAGGACTTCGGCTTCTAGCGGACATCGGGGCCCGTCAGGGGCGCGGCGCGAGCGTGCCGGGCAGCCTGTGGCACGGCCTGAGCGCGGCGACGGTTTCCGGTCGATTCCCCGCACGCCGCAGGGCGTCCCGGCGCCGCCGCACCCGGCCGGTCAGCGCCCGTCCCCGCCGGCCGGACCGCGCGAACCGGCCCGAGCCGCACACGCCGAAGGGCACGGTGGTGCGCTGCGGTCTTCCGCTGCGCACCACCGTGCCCCTGTGCCCGCCCTGACTTCGACGGGCCCCGCCGTGCAGGGTGGATCGGACCCGGCACGGTCGGCGAGGAGGACCCTGGGGTCCCGTCAGACGGCGGCGTCGGCGAGGGCGGCGCGGCCCGCGAGGACGATCCGGGTCTGCTCGGCGACACGGCGGCCGAGGTGCTCGGCGGTCGCGATGTCGGCCTTGTGGACGCCCTCGGCACCCTGGTCGCTGTTGGACTGGGCGGCGGCGCCGTCGAAGAAGCCGAGGCGGTTCAGGTCGTTCTCGGAAGCGGTGCTGGAGTTCCAGCCCGGCTTCAGGCCCAGGTTGACCCAGCTCATGCCGTGCTGCGAGGCCAGCGTCTGGAAGAAGTCCAGGGTGTTGCCCTTGTCGCCGGACTTGGAGCCGGAGTTGGTGAAGCCCGCGGCGACCTTGTCCTGCCAGCCGGCCGTGAACCAGATCTTGGAGGTGGCTTCGGCGAAGACGTGGAAGGCGCCCGAGGCGGTGCCCATATAGGTCGGGGCACCGAAGACGATCGCGTCGGACGCGGTCAGGAGCTCCCACTGCGCGTCGTCGATCTCGTCGACCTTGATCAGGTGCACCGTCGCACCGGCGTCGGTGGCGCCCGCCCGCACGGCCTCGGCGATGACGGTGGTGTGGCCGTAGCCCGAGTGGTAGGCGATCGAGACGACGGGGGCGTGAGTGATACCGGACAAGGCAGATCTCCCTCGGAAAACACTGCGGGGGGACGCAGCGCGGTGCTTGGTGTGACGAGAAGAAGCCAACCACTAACTTTTAGAAAGCGCAAGCAGAATGGCTGGCGCTGCCCGGGAGTAGGCTAAAAGCATGCAGACCCCACCCTGTAGCGAAGCCGCCGACGCGACCGCTGCCGCTGCCACCGCCGAAGCCTCCTCCGACGCCTGCGCCACGTTCGACGTGTTCGCCCGCGGATGCCCTTCCCGGGAGACCCTGGAGCACGTCACGGGTCGCTGGGGCAGCCTCACGGTGGGCGCCCTTCGCGAAGGCCCGTGGCGGTTCAACGAGCTGCGCCGCCGCGTAGACGGCGTGAGCGAGAAGATGCTCTCCCAGACGCTGCACGCGCTGGAACGCGACGGCATCGTCCACCGCGAGGCGCAGCCGACCAACCCGCCGCGCGTCGACTACGAGCTGACGCCCTTCGGCGTCGAGATCGCGCACCGCCTGGTCGCGCTCATCACGGTGCTGGAGACCGCCATGCCGGAGGTACTGGACAACCGCGCCGCCTACGACGCCGCGCGCGCGATGCGCCCCGGGCGCTGACAGCGCGGGCAGAAGTAGCTCGACCGGTTCATCCACGGCCGGCGCCGCATCGGGGTACCGCAGCGCCGGCAGGGCTCGTCCTCGCGCCCGTACGCGTCGAGGGACCGGTCGAAGTACCCGGACTCGCCGTTGACGTTGACGTACAGGCTGTCGAAACTGGTGCCGCCGACGGCGAGGGCCGCGTTCATGACGTCGCGGACGTGGCCGAGAAGTTCCACGCTCCGGAGCCGGGTGAGCGTGGCCGTGGGGCGCTCGTAGTGCAGTCTGGCGCGCCACAACGCCTCGTCCGCGTAGATGTTGCCGACCCCGCTGATCAGCGACTGGTCCAGCAGCGCCCGCTTCACGGTGGTCCGCTTGGCGCGCAGCGCCAGGTGGTAGGCCGCCTCGGCGAAGAGCGGGTCCAGCGGGTCCCGCGCGATGTGCGCGATGACGTCGGGCAGCCCCTCCTCGCTGTCGGCCGCGCTCTCGTGCAGCGACAGTCCGCCGAAGGTCCGCTGGTCGACGAAGCGCAGCTCGGTGCCGGCGCCGTCCCGGAAGCGGATCCGGATGCGCAGGTGCTTCTCGTCGGGCGCGTCCTCGGGCTGCACGAGCAGCTGCCCGCTCATCCCGAGGTGGCCGAGCACGGAGAGGTCCCGCTCCGCCAGCGGCAGCCACAGGTACTTGCCGCGCCGGCGCGGCACCGCGAAGGTCTCCCCCGCCAGGCGCGCCGCGAAGTCGGCGCCGCCGCCCGCGTGCCGCCGTACCGCGCGCGGGTGCAGCACCTCGACGGCGTCGACGGTCCGTCCGGCCACCCAGCGCTCCAGGCCGCGCCGCACCACTTCGACTTCGGGCAGCTCGGGCACGGTGTTCCTCCGGGTGGGATGCGGTTCGCGAAAGCTTCCGCGAGCGTACCGGCCACCCCGGCCGGGGCCGGAAACGGGTCCGCCCGCCCCTGCTGAGCAGGGGCGGGCGGGGGGATCCGGAAGGAAGCGTCAGGCTCCCGGCGCCGGGGCGGCGGGCGTCGGAGCCCCGCCATCCCCGGCGTCGGCGCCGGTCTCGACGCCGACTGCGGCATCGGCCGGGGCCGCTGCCCCGTCCGACGTCGCGGCCGGAGCGACCGCGGTCACGGCTTGCCCCGTGATCCGCTCGTCCGCCTTGGCGCGGATTCCGCGCCAGGCGGACTCCGCCGCCTGCTGCTCGGCTTCCTTCTTGCTGCGGCCGGTGCCGGTGCCGTACGAGACACCACCGACGCGGGCGGCAGCGGTGAAGGTCTTCTCGTGGTCCGGACCTGTCTCGCTGACCAGGTATTCCGGCACACCAAGACCTTCGGCTGCCGTGAGCTCCTGGAGACTGGTCTTCCAGTCCAGGCCGGCACCCAGGTTCGAGGACTTCTCGATGAGCGGGTCGAAGAGCCGGTGAACCAGCTCCGAGGCCGCGTCGAGGCCCTGGTCGAGGTAGACCGCGCCGATCACCGCTTCAAGGGTGTCGGCGAGGATGGAGGCCTTGTCCCGGCCACCCGTGCCCTCTTCGCCCCGGCCGAGCCGGACGAAGGAGCCGAGTTCGAGGCCGCGCCCGACCTCCGCCAGTGCGCGTGAGTTGACGACCGCGGCCCGCAGTTTGGCCAGCTGGCCTTCCGGCAGGTCCGGGTGGGTCGTGTACAGCGTGTCCGTGACCACCAGGCCCAGCACGGAGTCCCCGAGGAACTCCAGCCGTTCGTTGGTGGGCAGACCGCCGTTCTCGTACGCGTACGAGCGGTGGGTCAGTGCACGCACCAGAAGGGCGGACTCGAGGTGGTACCCGAGCCGCCCTTCCAGAAGCGTGTGGGACGAGGCCGCGTTGTTTCTGTCTGCCTGCTTCTCAGCATGGGACAGCTCAGACATTGCGCCTCTCACCAGCCGCTCAGACCTCGAGGACCTGGCGCTTGTTGTAAGTGCCGCAGCTCGGGCACGCAATGTGCTGGAGCTTCGGCTCCTGGCAACGCTCGCACGAAACCAGGGTGGGGACCGCAGCCTTCCACTGCGACCGGCGGTGGCGCGTGTTGCTGCGCGACATCTTCCGCTTCGGAACAGCCACGGCTACTTCTCCTGCTTCTCGGCGGCGTCGCTCTGAACTCCGTCAGAGGCAGTGCCGCTCATGTTGTCCTTCTCGACGCCCTGATCGGTGACGAGTCCTTGCAATGCCGCCCAACGGATGTCGACGGCGTCATGGTGGTGGTCCGGGTCGTCGTTCAAGCTGAGCCCGCAATCGGGGCACAGTCCGAGACAGTCCTCCCGGCACACCGGCTGCAGTGGCAGTGCGAGCACCACCACGTCGCGCAGCACGGGTTCGAGGTCGAACAAGCCGTCCTCGAGAAGAAGCGTGTCCTCGTCGTCCTCGGCGTCGTCGGCCGGCTCCGCCTTCGAGCGGGTCCGGTCGTCGGCGTCAGGGTACGAGAACATCTCCTGGAAGTCCGCCTTGAGCTCGCGCTCGACGGACTCCAGACACCTTACGCACTCCCCCGTCGCCGATCCACGGACGGTGCCTGTGACAAGCACCCCTTCCATGACCGACTCGAGGCGGAGCTTGAGGTTCAGCCGACTGCCTTCCGGCACTCCGATGACTCCGGCGAGACCGAGGTCCGCCGGTGCCGCGATTTCACGGGACAGCCGCAGCATGGCACCAGGACGCCGACCCAGCTCGTGCGTGTCGAACACGAGGGGGTTGCGGTGGTCGAGGCGGGTATTCAGGGCCGTTCCTGCTTTCAAAAAATCACTGGAGACTGCTGAAGATCAAGTTTTCCGCCACTCAAGGGCAGCATGGATCGCGGTGCATACGCGCGACCGAAGAGCCAGGATACCCGCCGCTTCGCTCTGAGCCCAATCCAGGGGCGGAGCGGGGGTCAGCGGCCCTGTTCGTACTGGCGCAGCTGCTCCAGGTTGATCATGCTCGTGTCGAAGAAGCTGGTCTCGTCGAGCGCCGCCTGCTGGTCCTGCGCGGGCTGCTGCGCCTCGTAGTGCCCGGCGTAAGCCGCTCCGGTGGAGCCGGTGTTCGCGCCGGAGTACGGGTCGGGCTGCTGCTGCTCGTAGGAGACGGCATAGGGGTCCGGCTGCTGCACCTGCTGCTGGTAGCCCGCGTAGGGGTCCTCGTAGGCGTAGGCGTCCTGCTGGACCGGCTGCTGCTGGTAGGAGTACGCGTCGTACGCCGGCTCCTGCCGCGCCTGCGTCTGCGCCGGGATCAGCGGCGCCTCCGGCTCGGCCAGCCCGGCCAGGAAGTCCGCGTCGCTCGCCGAGCGGGACTGCTGGAGCCCCGCCGCGTCCTGGGCCGCCATGTGTGCGCCGAGGTCGTCGGTGGCCACCCGGCCGTGGAGCTTCTGGCGGCCCCGGCCGACGGCCTCCAGGGTCTTGGAGAGCACCGCCTCGAAGGTGGCCAGCTTGGTGTCCACGTACTCGTCCGCCTGCCGGCGCTGCGTCTGCGGGTCGTGGCTGCGCTCGGGCGCCTCCTCGTCGGGGTAGCCCTGCTCGTCGAGCCCGGGGCCCCGGCCCAGGAGCTTCTCGCGGCCCCGGTCCACCGAGCCGATGGTCTTGGTGAGCACGACCTCGAAGTTCGCGAGCTTGCTGTCGACGTAGTCGTCGGCCTCGGCCCGGATCTCCTCGGCCTCCCGGCGGGCGTCCGCCAGGATCCGGTCCGCCTCGTCCTGGGAGCGCCGCGCGACCTCGGTGTCGGAGATCAGCGAACCGCGCTGGGCGTGCGCCGACTCGATGATCCGTTCCGCCTCCCGGCGGGCCTCCTCGACCATCTGCTCCCGGCCGCCGATGAGCTCCTGCGCCTGCGCGAGCGAGCCCGGCAGGGCTCCCCGCACCTCTTCCAGGTGCGCGAGCAGCTCGGCGCGGTTGATCACGCAGGAGGCCGACATGGGCATGGACCGGGCGCTGCCGACGGCCGCGACGATCTCGTCGAGCTTCTTCTGCACGTCCATGGGGGCTCGCACTCTCTCGGCCTCGGGCGGTTCCCGAGACGGACGGGACGACTTTAAGGCCCCCGGGCCGGGGGCCGACACCGGCTGACGCACCGTCAGGGATTCCGGTGGCCGGAGCCGGACCGGGTGCCGGGCCGGGCGTCTGGCCCGCTGCCGGGCCCGCTGCCGGTGCTCAGCGGTGGGCCAGGCGCTCCATCAGCGCCGCGTGCACGTGAGCGGGCAGCAGGTGGGCCACGTCGCCGCCCCAGGTCGCCACTTCCTTGACCAGGGAGGAGGACAGGAAGCTGTAGGTGGGGTTGGTGGGGACGAAGAGCGTCTCGACGCCCGACAGCCCCATGTTCATCTGGGCCATCTGCAGCTCGTAGTCGAAGTCGCTGACCGCGCGCAGGCCCTTGACGATGGCGGGGATCTCGCGCTGCTTGCAGAAGTCGACGAGCAGTCCGTGGAAGGACTCGACCTCGATGTTGCCGTAGCCGGCGGTCGCCTCGCGGATCAGCTCGATCCGCTCCTCGACCGTGAAGAGCCCCTGCTTGGACTGGTTGATCATCACGGCGACGTGGACCACGTCATAGAGCCGGGAGGCCCGGCCGATGATGTCGAGGTGTCCGTTGGTGATGGGGTCGAACGACCCCGGACAGACGGCGCGGCGCAACTGAATTCCCTCGCTCCCCGGTACGGGTTTCATGATTCTTCGCTGGTGGAGGCGGCTCGGCCGTACCAAAGGGTGCCCTCGCCGTACTTCCGGGACCGCAGCGGCTCGAAGCCCTCGGGCCACGGGAAGGCGCCGCTCCTCGTCCTGCGCTCCACGGTGACGAGCGCATCGTCAGTGAGCCAGCCATTGGACCGGAGTGTGAGCAGGATCTCGCGAAGATCGTCGTGCTCGACGTCGTAGGGCGGGTCCAGGAAGACCACGTCGTACGGCTCCCCGTGCGCGGGGACGGCCGCGACCTGCTCGGCCCTGCCCGCGCGGAACTCCGCGCCGGGCAGGCCGACCGAGGTGATGTTGTCCCGGATGGCCTTGGCGGCCTTGGCGTCGGGCTCGACCAGCAGCGCGTGGTCCGCGCCGCGGGAGAGCGCCTCCAGGCCGACGGCGCCGGAGCCCGCGTAGAGGTCGAGCACGCGGGCCCCCTCCACGCCGTGCAGGGACTCCCAGGTGGAGAAGAGGCCCTCGCGCATCCGGTCCGAGGTCGGGCGGGTACCGGTGCCGGGCGGCACCGCGAGGCGTCGCCCGCCGGCGCTTCCGGCGATCACGCGGGTCATCTGGGGTCCTTCGGTGGGGGCGAGCAGAAGAGGTGCAGGCCTTCAACGATAGGTCGTACCCGTCACCCCTTCTCCAGGTACTGCTCCCGCTCGGTGTCCAGCAGGGCGTCCAGGGCGGCCCTCAGGCCCGGCATCTGGGCGAGCTCCGGGTCGGCGGCGACCACGCGGGTGGCCTCCTCGCGGGCCTGGGCGATGACCTCCTCGTCCTCGATGACGGCGAGCATGCGCAGCGAGGACCGGACTCCGGACTGCGCCTGGCCGAGCACGTCGCCCTCGCGGCGCTGCTCCAGGTCGATGCGGGAGAGCTCGAAGCCGTCCAGGGTGGCGGCCACGGCGGCGAGCCGGGCCCGCGCGGGGCTGGCCTCGTGCATCTCGCTGACCAGCAGGCACAGTCCGGGGGCGGAGCCCCGGCCGACGCGGCCGCGCAGCTGGTGGAGCTGGGAGACGCCGAAGCGGTCGGCGTCCATGATCACCATGACGGTCGCGTTGGGGACGTTGACCCCGACTTCGATGACGGTGGTGGCGACGAGCACCTTGACCTCGCCGGCGGTGAAGCGGCGCATGACGTCGTCCTTGTCGGCGGGGTCCATCCGCCCGTGCAGCACCTCGACGGACAGTCCGGCGAGGGGGCCGCGGGCGAGCTGCTCGGCGATCTCCAGCACCGCGAGCGGGGGCCGCTTGTCGCCGTCCTCCTCGGCCGCCTTCTTCTGGGCGCCCTTGGCGCCCTTGCCGCTCTTGCCGCCCTTGGCGTTCTTCAGGTCGTCGGCCTCCTCGACCGCGTCACCGATGCGCGGGCAGACCACGTACGCCTGGTGCCCGTTCTCCACTTCCTCGCGGACCCGCTCCCAGGCCCGCGCCAGGAAGTGCGGCTTGTCCTTGGCGGGCACCACGTGGGTGGCGATCGGGGAGCGCCCGGCCGGCAGCTGGTCCAGGACGGAGGTCTCCAGATCGCCGAAGACGGTCATCGCCACCGTGCGCGGGATCGGGGTCGCGGTCATGACGAGCAGGTGCGGGGGCTGCTTGCCCTTGGAGCGCAGCGCGTCGCGCTGTTCCACGCCGAAGCGGTGCTGCTCGTCGACGACGACCAGGCCGAGGTCGTGGAACTGCACCTTGTCCTCGATCAGCGCGTGCGTGCCGATGACGATCCCGGCCTCGCCGGTGACCAGGTCGAGCAGCGCCTTGCGCCGCCCGGGCATCCCCATCGACCCGGTGAGCAGCACCACCTTGGTCCCCTGGTCGGAACCGCCGAGCATGCCGCCCTCGGCGAGCTCGCCCATCATCTCGGTGATGGACCGGTGGTGTTGCTGCGCGAGCACCTCGGTGGGCGCGAGCATCGCGGCCTGCCCGCCGCAGTCCACGACGGCGAGCATGGCCCGCAGGGCCACCATCGTGTTGTGGGTCACGGTGAAGTTGTCCGTCACGTAGGCCCGGCCCGGATGGGCGACGCTCACGCACTGGACGGGCTTCTCGCCCACGTACTCGACGGCGCGGATGCCCCGCCGGAAGGTGTCGGGCGTCGTCCGGGGACGCGTCCGGTCCGCCTTCCGCGAGAGCCGGCAGGGTGCGAACCCTTCGGGCAGCGCGAGCGCGACCTCGAAGACGGCCTTCTCCGCGCGGATCTTGGCCCGGCCTCCGAGGGACCGGACCAGCCACGCCACGTCGTCGGCCAGCGACCTCGACGCGCAGCGGAACGAAACCCCCGGGCCCGGGGGCGCGATCGTGCCGTCCGTATCCATGAGCCCTTGGAGAACGGCCAGCCGATCCTTGACCGGTGCGTCCTTGTAACCCTCCGGAACGAACGCGTCGTGCGAGTCCAACCCCCACAGACCGAGGCCGCGCAGTGCCTGGATCACGACGCGATCGGGCGCGGCCACGGTCGTGACGGCGGCCCTGATCGCGTCATCGGCGGTCGAGGGGCGCAGGTCGTGGCGGAACGAGCCGTCCCCGATGAGCACACCCAACAGGTAAGGGTCGAGCGGCCGGTCCCCCGCGCCGTTCAGGTCCACGGGAACGGCCGTCGGCAGGTACCACTTCGACGAACCGTCGGCCTCGCGCAGGTCGTTGCGGATCTCTCTCGTGGTGAGCACCTCGGGCTGCTCGCCCCGCAACCACGCACCGCTCGTCCCCACGATCCACAGGTGCTCGTCGTCGCACTCGACCGTGCTCCCGTCGGAGAGCACCAGGCGCCACACTTCCCGCACACCCTGCGGGTAGACGCCGTCGATGACCGCGATCTCGCCCTCGGGTACGACCACTTCGTCACCGACCGTCAGTTCGCCCATGGTGCGGAAGCCGGCGGGCGTCAGCACCAGCGCATCGAGCGGCTGTGCCTTGCCGCTGCCGACCTCTCCCTGGAGGAGGCGGTGCATGGGGTGGTCGGTGGCGAGGTCGTCGAAGATCTCCTTGGAGACGGTCTGCTGGCCTTCGGTGAGGGTGAAGGGGAGTTTGGCGTCGAAGGAGTCGAGGAGGCCGCCGGGGGCGGGGCGGCGGGGGACGGCGGGGAGCTGGGAGTCGGCGCGGCGACGGCGGGCCAGGGCGACCTGGAGGACGAAGGCCTCGTCCCACTTGAGGCGCCGGCGGGCGTCCTCGATGTCGGCCTTGGTCGCCGGGCGGTGGATCTTCAGCAGGGCCTCGGTGAGCGGGACCAGTCCGCGGCCCTCGCGCAGGGCGGGCGGCAGCGGGTCCACGGCCTCCATGACGCTCGGCAGGACCGCGTCCACGCACTTGGCGATCTTCCAGGACTCCAGCTGCTTGCAGGCCGGGTAGATGGGGATCAGCTGACCGGCGAAGGCGGCCGCCGCGTCCGATTCCCCGGCGTCCCCGCCCAGCGGCTCGTAGGCCGGGTGGGCGAGCTGGAGCTTGCGGTTGAACATCCCGACCTTGCCCGCGAACATCGCGCGGCTGCCGGGCAGGAGTTCCTTGTGCGGTTTGTGGACGCCCGATCCGAAGAAGACGAGCTGGAGCCGGCCGCTGCCGTCGGTGATGGTCACCTCCAGCCGTTTGCCCCCGCCCCGGCTACCCTGGTACGTCAGCAGTCGCGCGTCGGCGACCTGCGCGACCACCGTGACGTGCTCGTCGATCTGGTCGGCGAGTTCGGCCAGCGAGGTCAGCTCGCCGCGCTCGGCGTACCGCCGGGGGTAGTGGTGGAGCAGGTCCAGGGCCGTGTGCAGGCCGAGCTGCTCGGCCAGCACCTTGGCGGTGGCGGGGCCGAGGGTCTTCTTGAGGTCTTCGTCGAGCGCGGGCACGTGTTCATTGCACACCATGGCGCCGACAACCCGGCTATTCCACCCCGATGAGCAGCGGCGCCGACCAGCGCCCGCCCCGGTAGGTCACGGTGTCGACCGCCAGGTGCCCGTGCTGGACGTACGCCTCCAGGCGCGCGGCCAGCGCGTCCGGCACCTCGGGGCCCAGGACGAGGGTGACGAGTTCGCCGCCGGAGCCGAGCATCCGGTCCAGGACGGACTCGGCGGTCCGCGGCAGGTCCGCGCCGATGACGGCCACGTCCCCGTCGATGAGCCCGAGCACGTCGCCGGCCTGGCAGATGCCGGCCGAGGTGAAGGACTGCCGTTCGGCGACGGCCAGTTCGCCGTAGCGGGTGGCTCCGGCGGCCGCGGTCATGGCGACCACGTCCTCGTCGAAGGTCGCGTCCGCGTCGTGGACGGCGAGCGCGGCCAGGCCCTGGACCTCGGAGCGGGTGGGGATCACGGCGACCCGTATCCCCTCCGCGCGGGCCTGTTCGGCGGCGGCCGCCGCGACCGACCGCAGTTCGGCGTCGTTCGGCAGCAGGACGACCTCGCGGGCGTGCGCCCGGCGCACGGCCTCGGCCAGTTCGGCGAACGCCGGTGGCTCCGCGGGGCGCGCGAGCACGGTGGTGGCTCCGGCCTCCTCGCACAGGACGGCCAGTCCCTCGCCCTGGACCACGGCGACCACGGCCCGCTGGGAGCGTTCGCCGCGGGCCCGGCGCCGTTCGTCGCCGAAGTGCGTGATGCGGATCCGGTAGGGCCGCCCGGCGGCCACCCCGGCCTCCACGGCCGCGCCGGGGTCGTCGACGTGCACGTGGACGTTCCACAGTCCGTCGCCGCCGACCACCACCAGCGAGTCGCCGAGTCCGTCGAGCCGCGTGCGCAGCTCGGCGACCCGCGCCTCGGGGGCCTCCAGCAGGTAGACCACCTCGTACGCGGGCCCGCCCAGCTCCTCGGCGCAGGGCTCGGGCGGCCGCGGTACGGGCACGGCCCGGCCCCGGACCGGCTCGGCGGCCGGTTCCTGCCCGGACAGCGCCTGCCACAGGGCCCCGAGTACGGCGACCAGTCCGCAGCCCCCGGCGTCGACGACTCCGGCCCGGCCGAGCGCGGCCAGCTGCCCGGGGGTCTCGGCGAGGGCCGCGCGGGCCCCGTCGTAGGCGGCCGCGGCCACCTCCGCTGTGGTCCCGGCGGCGGCCTCGGCGAGCTCGGCGGCCCGCGCGGCGGCGGCGGCGACGGTGAGCATCGTGCCCTCCACCGGGTGCGCGACGGCCTGGTACGCCTCCTCGGTGGCCCGGGTCAGCGCCTGGGCCAGCATCCGCGCCGGTCGGCGCCCGGCGGGCTCGTCGCCCAGTACGTCGGCCACTCCGCGCAGCAGCTGCGCGAGGATCGTTCCGGAGTTGCCCCGGGCGCCTATGAGGGCTCCGTGGGCGAAGGCCCGTACGGCTTGGGGCAGGGAGGTGCCGGCCGCACCGGCTGTGCCGTCCGTCACGGTGGTGAAGGCGTCTTCGAGCTCGCGGTCGGCCGATTCGGCGGTCAGGTAGAGGTTGGTTCCGGTGTCCGCGTCGGCGACGGGGAAGACGTTGATCGCGTCGATGTCCTGGCGGGCCCGGGCCAGTGCGGCCACGGCCAGCGAGCTCCAGGTGCGCACCGCTTCGGCGTCGAGCTCGTGGGGGGGCTGAGGCTCGTGCGCCACCGGGCGTTCCTCCTTGTGCGGGCCAGGGTTCACCGCAGGGTAACGAAGGACTGCCGGGAGAGCGGGACCGCGGGGCGGGGGCTGCGGCAGCCGTGGTAGTTTTCTTGGACCGGGACAGTCGTTGTATGCTGCTCCGGTTGCCCGATGAGAGTCGGGCCATTCCCCCCGGCACACCACTTCAGATCCCTGATACCGGTGCGCCGGGATTCACTGTAAGTGCATCTGAAGTCTTTGGAGTGACCTGTGGCTGCCAACTGCGACGTTTGCGCCAAGGGGCCGAGCTTCGGCAACAGCATTTCCCACTCGCACCGCCGCACCTCGCGTCGCTGGAACCCGAACATCCAGCGTGTCCGTGCCGTGGTCAATGGGACGCCGAAGCGCCTCAACGCCTGCACCTCGTGCATCAAGGCCGGCAAGGTCTCGCGCTGACGCCTCCCGTCGTAGCGCAGCCCTTTCCGGTTGCTGAGAAGGCCGGTCCACCTCGGTGGGCCGGCCTCTTGCTTTACCCGAGCGACCAGATCGACCGATCGACCCTGTAGGGCCTGGTTCGCCGCACGGATCCGTGCGGCGAACCAGGCCCTACAGGCGTTTCAGCGCCACTGCCACGCGTGGTCCACGGGGCCGGTGCCCGCGCCCAGTGCGAAGCCGGCCGCGATGGCGCCCGTGACGTACTCCTTGGCCGCCGTGACGGCCTGCGGTACGGGCAGGCCCTTCGCCAGGCCCGCCGCGATGGCGCTGGCGAGCGTGCAGCCGGTGCCGTGGGTGTGCGGGTTGTCGTGGCGGGGGGCCCGCAGCCAGCGCTCTTCGGTGCCGTCCGTGAGGAGGTCCACGGCCTCGTTGCGGTGCGCGGCGAGGTGGCCGCCCTTGATCAGCACCCAGGCGGGCCCGTAGGCGAGTACGGCGTCGGCGGCCCGGCGCATGTCGTCCTCGCTCTCCACGACGACGCCGGTGAGCTGGGTCACCTCGTCCAGGTTGGGCGTCGCGACGGTGGCCCGGGGCAGCAGCTCCGCGCGTACGGCGTCCAGCGCCGTGGCGGCGAGCAGTGCGTCCCCGTGCTTCGAGACGCCGACCGGGTCCACGACGGCGGGGGCGTCGGTCGTGGCGAGCAGCCGGGCCACCGTCTCCACCAGTTCGGCGGAGGCCAGCATGCCGGTCTTCACGGCCTGGACCCCGATGTCGTCCACCACGGCCCTGTACTGGCCCCTGACGGCCTCCGCGGGCAGTTCCCAGACACCTTTGACGCCCAGCGAGTTCTGCGCGGTCACGGCGGTCACCACGCTCATCCCGTGGACCCCGAGCGCCAGCATCGCCTTGAGGTCGGCCTGGATGCCCGCGCCGCCGCCGGAATCGGATCCGGCGACGGTCAGGCAGAGCGGCGGGTGCGGGACGGCGTACGGAGCCCCGTGCGGGCCGGCGGGGTGCGCGGGGGCGGGCGAAGCGGTGTGCGCGCGGGCCTGCGGCCGGTTCACCGGCCGCCGTCCTCGGCGGCCGGGTCCGCGCCGAAGTGGTCCCAGCCGCCGGTGCTGGTCCAGGGGGCGCCGTCGACGGTCACCTGGGGCAGCGCGGAGCGGTTCTGCACCTCGCCGATGACCTTCCAGCGGGCCGGGAGCTTCACGTCCGGCGGGAAGGTGGCCACGATGGCGTGGTCCTCTCCCCCGGTGAGGACCCACTGGAGCGGGTCCACGCCGACGGCCTGCCCGATGTCGTGCATCTGCGTCGGGATGTCGACGGCCGCCGAGCGCAGGTCGATCCGTACCTTGCTGGCCTCGGCGATGTGCCCGAGGTCCGCGATGAGGCCGTCGCTGACGTCGGTCATGGAGGTGGCGCCGAGTCCGGCGGCCGCGGGGCCCGCGTGGTACGGCGGTTCTGGCCGCCGGTGGGCCTCCACGAAGGCCCGCGGCGAGCGGAAACCGCGCGAGAGCACGGCGAATCCGGCCGCGGACCAGCCGAGCCAGCCCGTGACGGCCACGACGTCACCGGGCTGGGCGCCGGAGCGCAGCACGGGCTCGTGGTTGCGCAGGTCGCCGAGCGCGGTGATGGCCACGGTGATGGTGTCGCCGCGGACCACGTCGCCGCCGACCACGGCCGCGCCGGCGACCTGGCATTCGTCGCGGATGCCGTCCATCAGCTCGGTGGGCCAGGTGACCGGGAGTTCGGCCGGGACGACGAGGCCGAGCAGCAGCGCGGTCGGCACCGCGCCCATGGCGGCGATGTCGGCGAGGTTCTGCGCGGCGGCCTTGCGGCCGACGTCGTAGGCGGTGGACCAGTCGCGCCTGAAGTGCCGGCCCTCCAGCAGGATGTCCGTGCTCGCCACGACCCGCCGGTCGGGGGCCGACACGACCGCGGCGTCGTCGCCCGGTCCGAGCCGGACCGCCGGGGTGGTGGTGAGCCGTGAGGTGAGCTCTCGAATGAGCCCGAACTCCCCCAGCTCGCCCACAGTGCCCTTCATCGCTGTGCCCCTTCTTGCCCAGTCCGCTTGCGGTCGCGAGCCGTCACAGCTCTGGGTACCGTCAACAGATACGTCAACTTCTGCTCTCCGTACGCCCCGCCCCGCGCGCCGCCGGACCCGGGGGTCTCCCCGCGGCGCCCGGCGACGCGGTACCGTGGCGTCCCTTCTCCGGGCCCACCCGTGATCCCCGGGCCCACCCGAAGGGTAGGGGAAATGATCCTCGTGGCCGCCCTGGAGGTTCCGTGGTACAGGCGTACATCCTCATCCAGACCGAGGTGGGCAAGGCGTCGTTCGTCGCCGAGTCCATCGGCCAGATCCCGGGGGTGATCCAGGCCGAGGACGTGACGGGCCCGTACGACGTGATCGTGCGCGCCCAGGCCGACACCGTGGACGAGCTCGGCCGCATGGTCGTCGCCAAGGTCCAGCAGGTGGAGGGGATCACCCGCACCTTGACCTGCCCGGTGGTCCATCTGTAGCCCCCGTCTACTCTTGGCCGGTGATGTCACGACACCGCCGGCCCTTCTCTCTGCTCGCCGCGCTGACCGCGGTGGCCGCCGCCTCGGCGGCCCTCGCGGGCTGTTCCCCGGGTGTTTCCGAGGCCCGGGTGGACCTGCCGTCCGCCCCGCCCGCCGACGTGGCGGACCTGTGTGCGGCGCTGCACGAAGAGCTCCCCGGGACGGTGGCCTCGCTGGACCGGACCCCGGCGGTGCCGGAGTCGGACCTCACCGCCGCGTGGGGCGGCTCGGCGATCGTACTGCGGTGCGGTGTCCGCAAGCCCGTGAAGATGCTGGATCCGAAACAGGACGGCATCGAGGTGAACGGTGTCGGCTGGCTCGTGGAGCGGCTGGACGACGGCGGGGCCCGGTTCACCACCGGGCTGCGGCTGGCGTACACGGAGGTCTTGGTCGACAAGGAGCATGCCACGGATATGGGGATGCTGGTGGGCCTGTCCTCGGCGATCGCCAAGACCGTGCCCGAGGGCATCGCCTCGTACTGACCTCGCGGGTCCCGCCCGGGTGGGACCCCGCGGCCGTTCCGGGGCCCGGCGGGCGGTCCGCGTGCGCGTACGGGACTCGGGGGCTAGCGCAGCCCGGTGGAGCGGCGCAGGGCGGCCTGGATGAGACGGTCCACCAGCTCCGGGTACTCGATGCCCGACTCCTGCCACATGCGCGGGTACATGGAGATCGGTGTGAAGCCCGGCATGGTGTTGATCTCGTTGATGACGAAGGTGCCGTCTTCGGTCAGGAAGAAGTCGGCGCGCACGAGGCCCTCGCAGGACGCGGCCTCGAAGGCCTCGACGGCGAGCCGCTGGACCTCGGCGGTCTGCTCCGGGGTGAGCGGGGCGGGCACGATTCCGGAGGCGGAGTCGATGTACTTCGCCTCGAAGTCGTAGAAGTCGTGGCTCGAGACCGGCGGGATCTCGGCGGGCACGCTCGCGCGCGGCCCGTCCTCGAACTCCAGGACCCCGCACTCGATCTCGCGGCCGCGCAGCAGCGCCTCCACGATGACCTTCGGGTCGTGGCGGCGGGCCTCGCGGATCGCGGCGTCCAGCCCGGAGACGTCGTCGACCTTGGTGATGCCGATCGAGGAACCGGCCCGGGCGGGCTTGACGAACAGCGGCCAGCCGTGGTCGGCGGCGAAGTCCAGGACCTTGCCGCGGGCGGCCTCCCGGTCGTTCTCCCACTCGCGGGGGCGCAGGGTCACGTACGGGCCGACGCGCAGCCCGAAGGACGTGAAGACCCGCTTCATGTAGTCCTTGTCCTGGCCGACGGCCGAGGCGAGGACGCCGGAGCCGACGTACGGGATGCCGGAGAGCTCCAGGAGGCCCTGGAGGGTGCCGTCCTCGCCGTACGGGCCGTGCAGGACGGGGAAGACGACGTCGACCTCGCCCAGGGCCTTGGGAACGGCGCCCGGCTCGGTGTAGACGACCTCGCGGCTGGCCGGGTCGACGGAGAGCACGACGGCGCCGTACTCGGAGTCGGCGAGCTCCTCGACGCTCGGGAGCTTCCGGTCGGCGATGGCCATCCGGGCCGGCTCGTCGGCGGTCAGCGCCCACCGGCCGTCCGTGGTGATGCCGATGGGCAGCACCTCGTACTTGGAGCGGTCGATGGAACGCAGGACGGCGCCCGCGGTGACGACCGAGATGGCGTGTTCCGAGCTGCGGCCGCCGAACACGACGGCCACGCGGGGCTTGCGGCCCTGCTGCTCAGGGCTCTGGGGGAGGTTCTCGCTGCTCATATCGCCACGAGGGTACCCGCTCGCACGTCCGGAAAGCAGTCAGCGCCGTTCCGGTTTGGCGCTGCGCCCCATGAGTTCCTTGAGCGCGACCAGGGTGGGCTTGCCGTGGTGGACGATGTCGACGACGGTGTCGGTGATGGGCATGTCGACCCCGTGGCGGCGGGCCAGATCGGCCACGGAAAGGCAGGACTTGACGCCTTCGGCGGTCTGCTTGGTGACCGCGATGGTCTCCTCCAGGGTCATCCCGCGGCCGAGGTTGGTGCCGAAGGTGTGGTTCCGGGAGAGCGGCGAGGAGCAGGTGGCGACGAGGTCGCCGAGCCCGGCGAGGCCGGAGAAGGTGAGCGGGTCGGCTCCCATGGCCAGGCCCAGCCGGGTGGCTTCGGCGAGTCCGCGGGTGATCAGCGAGCCCTTGGTGTTGTCGCCGAGGCCCATGCCGTCCGCGATGCCGACGGCGAGGCCGATGACGTTCTTGACGGCTCCGCCGAGCTCGCAGCCGACCACGTCGGTGCTCGTGTACGGGCGGAAGTACGGGGTGTGGCAGGCGGCCTGGAGGCGCTGGGCGACGGCCTCGTCGACGCAGGCGACCACGGAGGCGGCGGGCTGGCGGGCGGCGATCTCGCGGGCCAGGTTGGGTCCGGTGACGACGGCGACGCGGGCCGCGGGGACCTTGGCCACCTCTTCGATGACCTCGCTCATCCGTTTGGCGGTGCCGAGTTCGACGCCCTTCATGAGGGAGACGAGCACGGTGTCGGGGGCGAGCAGCGGGGCCCACTCGGCGAGGTTGCCGCGCAGGGTCTGCGAGGGGATGGCGAGGACCGTGAAGTCGGCGCCGGCCGCGGCCTCGGCCGGGTCGGTGGTGGCGCGGATGTTCGCGGGGAGTTCGACGCCGGGGAAGTAGTCCGGGTTGGTCCGGCCGGTGTTGATGGCGTCGACCAGCTCGCGCCGGCGGCCCCACAGGACCACCTCGCAACCGGCGTCGGCGAGCACCATGGCGAAGGCCGTGCCCCAGGAGCCGGTTCCGAATACGGCTGCCTTCACGGGACGTGTCACTTGTTGCCCTCCCCCGCGGCCTTGCGCCGCTGCTGTGCCCTGGCCTTGCGATGGTCGTACGGCTGCGTGGGCGCCTTTTGGCCCCGCAGTTCCTCCAGTAGCCCGGTGATGGCCGCCATGATGACTTCGGTGACCTCCTTGAGCAGGTCCGGGGTGGGTTCCCGGTCGTAGTACTCGGAGAGGTCCACGGGCGGTCCCGCGAGGACCTGGAGGGTCTTGCGCGGGAACAGGCTGAGCTTGTTCTCCTTGGCGTAGGGCGGCATCGCGAGGTTCGCGCCCCACTGGGCCACCGGAATGACCGGGGCCCTGGTCATCAATGCCACGCGGGCGGCGCCGGTCTTGCCGGCCATCGGCCACATGTCCGGGTCCCGGGTGAGAGTGCCTTCCGGGTAAAAGGCCACGCATTCACCGCGCTCGATGGCGTCGACCGCGGCCCGGAATGCGTCGAGGGCGTTGGTGGACTCCCGGTAGACGGGGATCTGGCCGGAGCCGCGCAGGATCGCGCCGACAATGGGGACCTTGAAGAGGGCCGCCTTGGCGAGCAATCGGGGCACCCGGCCGGTGTTGTACTGGAAGTGCGCGTAGGACAGCGGGTCCAGATACGAGTTGTGATTGACGGCGGTGATAAATCCGCCGTCGGACGGAATGTGGCCCATTCCCCGCCAGTCCCGCTTGAAGAGCACTACCAGCGGCGGTTTCGCGATGACCGCCGCCAGGCGGTACCAGAAGCCGATTCTGCGGCGGGACACTCGGACACCTTCCTCTAGGACCGGTGCGCGGCGTGGGCACCTTGGGGCCGGACAAGTGTCGCCCCAGGTCCGGTCCCTGTCGAGAACACCGTACGCCCCGCGCACCCGGGCCAGAGCCCGGGTCGCCCGCCTTGAGGCGACAATGGGCCCACGCATGACCCGGCCATGACCTGCGCATGGGCTGAACGGCCGCGCGAGCGCGGCGGAGGGAAGGGGTCGGTCACGAACGCCGTCTGGAGTCTGGTGGTCCCGCTGAAGCCCTTGGCGGTGGCCAAGAGCCGTCTCTCACAGGCGGTCGGCGCCTCCCGGCCGGGGCTTGCCCTGGCGTTCGCCCTGGACACCGTGGCGGGGGCGCTGGCCTGTGCGGCGGTCGCGGATGTGGTGGTCGTCACGGACGACCGGGCGGCCGGCGCGGAACTGGCCCGGCTGGGGGCGCGGATCGTGCCGGACGTCCCGGGCGCCGGACTCAACGCGGCGCTGGCGCACGGGGCGCGGGAGATACGGGCGGCCCGGCCGCGGGCGGCGGTGGCGGCGATGAACGCGGACCTGCCGGCGCTGCGGTCACCCGAATTGCTACGCGTGCTCGAAAACGCTTCGGTATTTCCCCGGGCATTTCTGGCCGATGCGGCGGGAATCGGGACGACCTTGCTTTCCGCTGCGCCGTACGTGGAATTGACACCCTCGTTCGGCGGTCGGTCCCGCGCCCGGCATTCGGCCTCCGGTGCGGTGGAAATCGACCTGCCGGGCGTCGACAGCGTGCGCCGGGACGTGGACACCGCCGCGGATCTGCGGACGGCCCTCGCCCTCGGCGTGGGTCGCCACACGTCCCGATACAGTGCCCGTATGCAGGCGACCGCGTACACGTACGACTCCCAGACCCGCAGCGGCAGTGTGCTGCTGGACGACGGCACCCCGGTGCCCTTCGAGGCCCCCGCGTTCGACGCGGGCGGCCTGCGCCTGCTGCGCCCGGGACAGCGGGTGCGGATCGAGACGGACGGCGAGGGCGCGGGCCTGCGGATCACCCTGGTCACGCTCCAGACGTTCTGACCCGCCTTCCGGCCCACGCACCGCGGGCCGGCTTCCCCTGAGGTGGGGAAGCCGGCCCGTCGTGTGTGACTCGTGCCCTACTTGGTCTTTCGGGCGGTGGTCTTCTTCGCGGTGGCCTTGCGCGTCGCCGTCTTCTTGGCGGGCGCCTTCGTCGCCGCGGTGGCCTTCTTGGCCGCCGGCGCGGTCTTGTTCGCGGTGGCGGTGGTCTTCTTCGCCGTCGCCGCGGCCTTCTTGACCGTGGCCTTCTTCGCCGCGGGTGCGGCCTTCTTCGCGACCGCGGTCTTGGCCGCCGTCTTCTTGGCGGTGGGCGTGGCCTTCTTGGCCGTGGTCTTCTTCGCGACCGTGGTCTTGGCCGCGGTCGCCGCCTTCTTGGCGGTGGTGGCCTTCTTCGCCGCTGCCTTCTTCACCGTGGCGGAGGCCGCGGAAGAGCCACCCGTGAGGCTGCCCTTGGGCGCCTTCTTCACCGACACCTCGCCGCCCTTGGGCAGCTTCTTGGTGCCGGCGACCAGGTCCTTGAAGCCCTGACCCGCGCGGAAACGGGGTACGGAGGTCTTCTTGACCCGGACGCGCTCACCCGTCTGCGGGTTGCGGGCGTAGCGGGCCGGGCGGTCGACCTTCTCGAACGAGCCGAAGCCCGTGACCGAGACCCGGTCTCCCGCGACGGTCGCGCGGACGACGGCGTCCAGTACCGCGTCGACAGCGTCCGCGGCCTGCTGACGGCCGCCCAGCTTGTCGGCAATCGCTTCTACGAGCTGCGCCTTGTTCAACGTCTTCCCCTTCGGAGACTTCGCCAGAACGAATGTGTTCAAGCTTATTTCGCACGTTAGGCGGATATATACCGCAAATCAAACACGAAACGGGCTTATCACCCTAGTGCCGCAACGCTGTAGGCCGTTACGGAGTTCCTTCGCATCAGTCGCCTTCAGGGAATCGACCCTCGTCGAGGTCCTTCATCAACCTGTCCAGGCGCACTGCCGCATCTGCGGCATCGTGCTTCGCCGCGGCAGTGACGACCAACAGCTTCCGGGTCAGCGCCATCCTTACGCCCTCCGGGACTTGCAGTGAGCGAACCCGTGTGTGTGCTTCTTTCAATCGGTCCGCGACGAGTTCGTAGAGCTCAAGTTGACTGTCGCGTTCCATGCACAGATTGTGCCATCTGGGGCGAGTTGTCGCCTCACGGGGTCTCAACACACAGCTGTGCCCCCTGCCGGACGGCAGGGGGCACAGTGTTGCCTATGTGATCACCAGAAGGCGAATAAGCGCTGATCAGGCTGGAATCACGCCTGAATGGTGCGCGGCTTGAAGGTCGGACGGACGCTTTCGTAGGCCGCGATGTCCCCTTCGTTCTGAAGGGTGAGCGAGATGTCGTCCAGCCCCTCCAGCAGCCTCCAGCGGGCGTTGTCGTCGAGTTCGAACTCGGCCACGACGCCTTCGGCTCGGACCTGGCGGTCGACCAGGTCGACCGTGATCTCGGCAGTGGGGTCGGCCTCGGTCAGATCCAGCAGCCGGTCGACGGCCTCCTGCGGCAGGACGACGGTCAGCAGACCGTTCTTCAGCGAGTTGCCGCGGAAGATGTCGGCGAAGCGGGAGGAGATGACCGTTTTGAAGCCGAAGTTCTGCAGGGCCCAGACGGCGTGCTCGCGCGAGGAACCGGTGCCGAAGTCGGGGCCCGCGACCAGGACGGTCGCGCCCGCGCGCTCCGGGCGGTTCGTGATGAACTCCGGGTCCTTGCGCCAGGCCTCGAAGAGCCCGTCCTCGAACCCGTCGCGGGTGATCTTCTTCAGCCAGTGGGCCGGGATGATCTGGTCGGTGTCGACGTTGCTGCGGCGCAGCGGGACGGCCCGGCCGGTGTGGGTGGTGAAGGCTTCCATCGTTCTCAGACTCCGGCGGTCGCGGGGGCGTCGGACAGGTCGGCGGGCGAGGCCAGATGGCCCAGCACCGCGGTGGCCGCGGCCACCTGCGGGGAGACCAGGTGGGTGCGTCCCCCCTTGCCCTGCCGGCCTTCGAAGTTGCGGTTGGAGGTGGACGCGGAGCGCTCACCGGGCGCCAGTTGGTCGGGGTTCATGCCCAGACACATCGAACAGCCCGCGTGCCGCCATTCGGCGCCGGCCTCCTTGAAGACCTTGTCCAGGCCCTCCTCCACCGCCTGCAGGGCGACGCGGACGGAGCCCGGGACGACCAGCATCCGTACGCCGTCGGCGACTTTGCGGCCCTCGACGATGCCCGCGACGGCGCGCAGGTCCTCGATGCGGCCGTTGGTGCAAGAACCTACGAAGACGGTGTCGACCTTGATGTCGCGCAGCGGCTGTCCGGCGGTCAACCCCATGTACTCCAAGGCCTTTTCGGCGGCGAAGCGCTCCGAAGCGTCCTCGTACGAAGCCGGATCGGGGACGTGTCCCGACAGGGGCGCGCCCTGGCCCGGGTTGGTGCCCCAGGTGACGAACGGCGCCAGCACGGTGCCGTCGATGACGACCTCGGCGTCGAAGACCGCGTCGTCGTCGGTGCGCAGGGTCTTCCAGTACGCGACCGCCGCGTCCCAGTCCTCGCCCGTCGGGGCGTGGTCGCGGCCCTCGAGGTAGTCGAAGGTGGTCTGGTCGGGGGCGATCATGCCCGCGCGGGCGCCGGCCTCGATCGACATGTTGCAGATGGTCATGCGGGCTTCCATCGAGAGGTTCTCGATGGCCTCGCCGCGGTATTCCAGGATGTAGCCCTGGCCGCCGCCGGTGCCGATCTTGGCGATGATCGCCAGGATCAGGTCCTTGGCGGTGACGCCCTCGGCCAGCGCGCCGGTGACGGTGATCGCCATCGTCTTGGGGCGGGCCAGGGGCAGCGTCTGCGTCGCCAGCACGTGCTCGACCTGGCTGGTTCCGATGCCGAAGGCCAGCGCGCCGAAGGCGCCGTGGGTGGAGGTGTGGGAGTCACCGCAGACCACGGTGGTGCCCGGCTGAGTCAGACCCAGCTGCGGTCCCACGACGTGGACCACGCCCTGTTCCACGTCGCCCAGCGAGTGCAGGCGGACACCGAACTCGGCGCAGTTGGCGCGCAGCGTCTCCAGCTGGGCCCGGGAGACCGGGTCCGCGATCGGCTTGTCGATGTCGATCGTGGGGGTGTTGTGGTCCTCGGTCGCGATGGTGAGGTCCACGCGGCGGACCTTGCGGCCGGCCTGCCGCAGACCCTCGAAGGCCTGGGGGCTGGTCACCTCGTGCAGCAGGTGCAGATCGATGAAGAGGAGGTCGGGCTCGCCCTCCGCGCGCCTGACGACATGGTCGTCCCAGACCTTCTCCGCGAGTGTCCTACCCATCACTTTCCCTCCGGCCGGCCGGTTGTGCCGGCGCTTCATAGAGATCTTGTGCGCCTTGTCGCCCGTACCCCACGTCCCGGACGACGGCTCGGATCCAGGTGGTTCGTGGACCCGCACATACAGACTCGCTGGTTCTTGGAAAAATTGAACTTGCGTTTCACAGTGTGAGACGCGAATATCGTTTCATGGACAACTCTAGCGGCGTCGGCGTTCTCGACAAGGCAGCTCTGGTATTGAGCGCACTGGAGTCCGGTCCGGCCACCCTCGCCGGGCTGGTCGCGGCGACAGGGCTCGCACGACCCACGGCACATCGCCTTGCCGTGGCACTGGAACACCACCGGATGGTGGCGAGGGACATGCAGGGCCGGTTCATCCTCGGACCGCGGCTGGCGGAGCTCGCCGCCGCGGCCGGCGAGGACCGCCTGCTGGCCACGGCCGGACCGGTGCTCACCCACCTCCGGGACGTGACGGGAGAGAGCGCACAGCTCTACCGGCGTCAGGGCGACATGCGCATCTGCGTGGCGGCGGCCGAGCGGCTGTCGGGCCTGCGGGACACCGTCCCGGTGGGCTCCACGCTTCCGATGAAGGCCGGATCGGCCGCGCAGATCCTGATGGCCTGGGAGGAGCCCGAGCGGCTCCACCGCGGCCTGCAGGGCGCGCGCTTCACCGCGACGGCGCTCTCGGGCGTACGGCGCCGCGGCTGGGCGCAGTCGATCGGCGAGCGGGAGCCCGGCGTGGCCTCCGTCTCGGCGCCGGTGCGCGGCCCCTCGAACCGCGTGGTGGCCTCCGTGTCGGTCTCCGGCCCGATCGAGCGCCTGACGCGCCACCCCGGGCGCATGCACGCCCAGGCCGTCATCGACGCGGCCGGCCGCCTGACGGAAGCCCTGCGCCGCTCCAGCTGACCCGACCCTTCCCACACTCCCCCGGGCCCGGGGGCGCGTACGACGCCGCACACGTCCGAACGCGCGCCTCCGGGCCCGCACTTGTGCCCGGGGCCCGCGCCTACGGGTTCGCGGGCCGCGGGCCTGCGTACGGGAACGCGGAAGAGGCCCTCCGCGATGAACGCGGAGGGCCTCTTCGATGCGTACCCCCGACCGGATTCGAACCGGCGCTACCGCCTTGAGAGGGCGGCGTGCTAGGCCGCTACACAACGGGGGCTAGCTGTTACTGCGGTACTGCGCTGGGCTACCAGGACTCGAACCTAGAATAAGAGAACCAGAAACTCTCGTGTTGCCAATTACACTATAGCCCAAAGGTCTAGACCAGCTAGACACCGTACCCCCGACCGGATTCGAACCGGCGCTACCGCCTTGAGAGGGCGGCGTGCTAGGCCGCTACACAACGGGGGCCCTAGCGATCCTGCATCAAAACATCCGGGTGCGACCCTGGAGATCTCGCGGGAAGGATCTGTACCCCCGACCGGATTCGAACCGGCGCTACCGCCTTGAGAGGGCGGCGTGCTAGGCCGCTACACAACGGGGGCAAGCACTGCGTTAACACTGAACTGCGCTGGGCTACCAGGACTCGAACCTAGAATAAGGGAACCAGAAACCCTCGTGTTGCCAATTACACTATAGCCCACCAAAACTCAAGACCCTGAGGGACTTTCGTTCGGTTAGCGTCTCCGGCCCGGCCTTTCGGCCCGCTCGGGCGGCGCAGAAAGAACATTACCGGATGGCTGACCGTGCTCCAAAACGGGTATCGGCGGCCAGTACCTCCGGGAGCCGGTCGAGTCCGGCGATCCGGTGCACTCCGTCGGGCCCCGGCCCCCGGCCGCCCTCCCGATCCAGCCAGACCGCCGTCAGTCCGGCGTCCCGGGCGCCGCGCGCGTCGATCTCCGGCTGGTCGCCCACGTAGACCACCTCGTGCGGCTCCAGGCCGAGCTCCGCGCAGGCCGCGAGGAAGGCGGCCGCCTCCGGCTTGCTGACGCCCAGCTCCACGGCGCACACGAGCACCTCGAAGCGGTCCCGCAGGCCGAGCCGGCGCAGCTTGGGGTCCTGGTTGGCGAGGGAGGAATTGGTGAGCACCCCGTGCCGGTAGCCGGCGGCGAGGACGTCCAGTACGGGCACCACGTCGGGGAAGACGGTCCAGGCGTCCTCGTAGTGCTCGACGTACCGCCCGAACCAGTCGTCGGCCTGCGCGTCGCTCAGCCCGGGCGCCGCGAGGAACTCCCGCACCCGGTCCCAGCGCTGCCCCTGGAAGCCCACCTCGCCGGCGGCGAAGCGCCCCCAGTGCCGGTCGGTGATCCGGCGCCACAGCGCGAGGGCTTCGTGCGGAGCCCCGTACCGCTCGGCGATCCCCTCGTCGGCCAGGTGCGCGGCGAGCCCGGCCCGGTCGGCCCCGGTGTAGTCGAACAAGGTGTCGTCGATGTCCCACAGCACCGCGCGAATCGCCATGGGGCCGACCCTACGTCGCACGGTCGCGCCGTGCGGGCACACCGCGGAACTCGATGCGGAACGGGCGCCCCGGGCCCGGGAAACGCCCCGGGGGGCGGCGGCCGGGGATCCGGCGGCCGCCCCCCGGGGGACGTACGGGTACGGCTACGCGGCCAGCTTCGCCAGCGTCGCGTCGATGCGGGACAGCGAGCGGTCCTTGCCCAGGATCTCGAGGGACTCGAACAGCGGGAGGCCGATCGTGCGCCCGGTCACCGCGACGCGGACCGGGGCCTGCGCCTTGCCGAGCTTGAGGCCGTGGGCCTCACCCGCGGTCAGGACGGCCTGCTTGAGGGACTCGGGGTCCGACCAGTCCGCCGCTTCCAGGTGGGCGCGGGCCGTGGTCAGCAGGGCCGCCGGGTCGCCCTTCATCGCCTTGTCCCACGAGGCCTGGTCCTCGACCGGCTCCTTCAGGAACAGGAAGTCGACGTTGGCCGTGATGTCGGACAGGACCGTGACGCGGGTCTGGGCGTGGGGCGCGATGCGCTCCCAGGCCGCGGCGTCGAAGTCCTCCGGCGCCCAGTTCGCGTGGGGGGCCCGCAGCCAGGGGGCGCAGGCGTCCGCGAAGGCCTTCGGGTCCAGCAGGCGGATGTGGTCGGCGTTGATCGCCTCGGCCTTCTTGAGGTCGAAGCGCGCCGGGTTCGCGTTGACGTCCGGGATGTCGAACTTCGCGACCATCTCCTCGATCGTGAAGATGTCCTGGTCCTTGGAGAAGGACCAGCCGAGGAGCGAGAGGTAGTTCAGCAGGCCCTCGGGGAGGAAGCCGCGCTCGCGGTACAGGTTGAGCGAGGCCTCCGGGTCGCGCTTGGAGAGCTTCTTGTTGCCCTCGCCCATCACGTACGGCAGGTGGCCGAAGGCCGGGATCCCCTTCGCGACGCCCAGCTCGACCAGCGCCTTGTACAGCGCGATCTGGCGGGGGGTCGAGGAGAGGAGGTCCTCGCCGCGCAGGACGTGCGTGATCTCCATCAGCGCGTCGTCGACGGGGTTGACCAGCGTGTACAGCGGGGCGCCGTTGGCGCGCAGGATGCCGAAGTCCGGCACGTTCTCCGGGGTGAAGGACAGCTCGCCGCGGACCAGGTCGGTGAAGGTGATGGTCTCGTCGGGCATCCGGAAGCGGACGATGTGGGGGCGGTGCTCGCCCTCGTACGCCTCGACCTGCACGGTGGTCAGCTCGCGGCAGTGGCCGTCGTAGCCGGAGGGCTTGCCGGCCGCGCGGGCGGCGGCACGGCGCGCGTCGAGCTCCTCGGTGGTGCAGTAGCAGTTGTACGCGTAGCCCCCGTCGATCAGCTTCTTCGCGACGTCCGCGTAGATGTCCATGCGCTCGGACTGGCGGTACGGGGCGTGCGGGCCGCCCACCTCGGGACCCTCGTCCCAGGTGAAACCGAGCCAGCGCAGCGAGTCGAGCAGCTGGCCGTAGGACTCCTCGGAGTCGCGGGCCGCGTCGGTGTCCTCGATGCGGAAGACGAACGTACCGCCGTGGTGGCGGGCGAACGCCCAGTTGAAGAGGGCCGTGCGGACCAGGCCCACGTGGGGGTTGCCGGTCGGGGACGGACAGAAACGTACGCGGGGGGTCGCGTTAGCCACGCTTGATCACCTTGTTGGTGAGAGTGCCGATGCCTTCGATGGTGACGGCGACCTCGTCGCCGACGTTGAGGGGGCCGACTCCGGCCGGGGTCCCCGTGAGGATGACGTCGCCCGGGAGCAGCGTCATGGCCTCGGTGATGTGCACGATCAGGTCCTCGATGGAGCGGACCATGTCGCTGGTGCGGCCGAGCTGGCGCTGTTCGCCGTTGACGGTGCACTGGATGGTCAGATCGCTCGGGTCGAGATCGGTTTCGATCCAGGGGCCGAGGGGGCAGGCGCCGTCGAAGCCCTTGGCCCGGGCCCACTGCTTCTCGCGCTGCTGGACGTCGCGCGCGGTGACGTCGTTGGCGCAGGTGTAGCCGAGGATGACGTCCTTGACGCGCTCGCGCGGGACCTCGCGGCACATGCGGCCGATGACCACGGCGAGTTCCGCCTCGTGCTGGAGGTCCTGGGTGAAGGAGGGGTACCCGATCGGGTCGCCCGGGCCGACCACCGAGGTGGAGGGCTTGAAGAAGGTGATCGGGGCCTGCGGACGGCCCTCGCTGTCGACGATGGTGTTACCCAGCTCCGCCGCGTGCTCCGCGTAGTTGCGGCCGATGGCCACGACCTTGTTCGGGAGCACGGGCGGCAGCAGCCGGACCTTGCTCAGCGGGACCTTCGTGCCGGAGAGCTCGAAGTCCGCGAACGGGATGCCCTTGATGATGTCGAGGACGAGCTCACCTTCGGCGCCGGGGGCAGTGCTGCCCTCGACCGCGCCGAACGCGACATTGCCGTCGATGGAGAACCTGGCGATGCGCACGTGTTGCGTCTGCCCCTCTGTATTTCCGCTGGCTGGAGTCTGCGGACTCCAGGCTAACGCGGTGGGGGCCGACGCTTCGCGCGGCTTTCGGCGGTGCCTACTGCGCGGGGGCGGCGACCGGCGCGTCCATGAGGATGGTGCGGCGCGGGTTCGCGGTCTGGGCCGGCAGCTCGACGGTGTGCTCCGGGACCGCTACGGCCTGCAGCTCCTCGGCGTCCTTGAGGTGGGCGAGGGTGGTGCGGCGCGGGTTGGCTATGTTGCGGAACATCATCGTCGTCTTCATCGGAGTCTGGGGCCCTCGGCTCGCTGGTCGGATGGGGACGGCGGCGGGTGCCGCCGGCTGCCTTCTGGGTGCCGCTCGTCTGCGTCAACCCTGTAAAGCTCAAGGCTAAACATCTGAATCCCCCGCGGAACCGGGAAGTAATGGCCACGGCTATGTGAGTTTGCTCACCTGCGACCGGGCATTACCGGCATAGCGGACAGTCAACTCCAGCCGGAAAACCGGACATTGCGCCACTGAATGCGCCATTCCGCTCCTGATCATCTCGACTGGGGCACCTTGCCAGGCGCGGGGTTTGGGCGACGTAAGTCCGGTTAGGTACGGATTGACTCCCACGAGGGGTAGCGCTCGGGTCACAAGCCGTGACCGACTCTCCGGGGCAACACTCGCACCTTGTTGGAGATCCCCCTCTGTGCTGGAATTCGCGGGACCGCCGCGGGAATCAGCCGGCGCGCAGGTGGCGCGAGACAGCGCCGAGCGCGGCGGCAACGGAGAGGGAGACGCGCCGGTCACCGACGACCACCATGGGGCGCATTGCCCCACGACTCGACACCGTCCCACCGGTCGCCCGGCGGGACGCCTGGTCCAGAGGTTGCGACGCTAGTGCAGGGACGATTCAAGAGGGACGGCAAGGGGTCTCCCCAGGCCCG
The DNA here is from genome assembly GCF_018614135.1 of Streptomyces sp. ISL-66. Classification (GTDB taxonomy): domain Bacteria; phylum Actinomycetota; class Actinomycetes; order Streptomycetales; family Streptomycetaceae; genus Streptomyces. The sequence goes on along the minus strand of NZ_JAGGOW010000123.1, from coordinate 2,335 downwards.
CCAGGGCCGAGGGGACGCTGCGGCGGAGCAGGACCCGCGCGGCGGGACCGACCGCGGCTCCTCGCCCCAGCACGCCCAGAACCGCGGGCCGGCGCTCCAGGGCGCGGGCCCCGACGCCTCCGCCCCGCCGAAGGGGAAGGGACGCGCCAAGCCCAAGGGCGCGCCCCGCGGCAACGCCGAGTCCGCCGAGCGCGACACGGCGATACCCAAGGCCCCCAGTGGGTCCGGTTCCCGTCTCGCCATGCAGAACTGGCGCATCAGCACGCGACTCGTATCGCTGCTGACCCTGCCGGTCGTCGCGGCCACCACCCTCGGTGGCTTCCGCATCAACGACTCGCTCAACGACATCGCGCAGCTGGAGCACATGCAGCTGCTGACGACGATGACCCGCCAGGCCACCAACCTGGCCGCCATGCTCCAGGCGGAGCGCGACCAGTCCGCGGGTCCGCTGTCGGTCGACAAGTCCGGCAAGGCCAACAGCCTCGTCAAGGGCGCCCGCGACCAGACCGACGCCGCAGCCAAGGCCTTCGCCGCCGCGACCGACAAGGTCGACAACGCGGGCGGCAAGGACGAGACCCTCAAGTCGATCCGCAACAACGTCCTGCAGATCGGCCGCGGCCTCACCAAGATCGAGGACATCCGCGGCAAGGCGTACCAGAACGGTGCCCAGCAGACGGTCACCGAGTACAACGCGCTGATCGTCTCGCTGCTCTCGCTCTCCCAGGACATGGCGCAGGCCACCTCGAACCCCGAGATGATCAAGCGCACCCGCGCCCTGGCGGCGTTCTCCTCCGCCAAGGAGTACGCGTCCATCCAGCGCGCGATCATCGCGGCCGCGCTCCCCGCGGACCCCGCGCTCGGCGGCAACCTCCCCGAGAACGACCGCCTGTACGCCCTTGCCGCGCAGAGCGGCGAGGACAAGGCGAAGACCACCTTCGAGCTCGTCTACCAGGGCAAGCCCGAGGAGCTCCTCGCGGTGCTCGGCGACGGCAACCAGGAGATCGGCACCGCCGACCACTACGCCCGCCGCGTCCTCGGCAACAAGGACCAGTTCGCCAAGGAGAAGAACCGCTCCTGGATGGACTGGTACGACGCGGACGACACCAAGCTCCAGGCCATGAAGATCATCGAGCTGACCCTGCTCGAGGACATGGAAGTCAAGGCCCGCGAGCTCAAGAGCGAGTCACAGCGCGACGCCATCATCAACGGTGCGCTGATCCTCCTCGTCCTCGGCGTCTCCCTCGTCGGCGCCTTCGTCATGGCCCGCTCGATGATCCGCTCGCTGCGCCGCCTCCAGGACACCGCGACCCGCGTCGCCCAGGACCGGCTGCCCGAGCTCGTCAAGCAGCTCTCCGAGTCCGACCCGCAGGACGTGGACACGACCGTGGAATCGGTCGGTCTGCACACCCGGGACGAGATCGGCCAGGTGGCCGCGGCCTTCGACGACGTGCACCGCGAGGCCGTCCGCCTCGCCGCCGAGCAGGCGCTCCTGCGAGGCAACGTCAACGCGATGTTCACCAACCTCTCGCGGCGTTCGCAGGGCCTCATCCAGCGTCAGCTCTCGCTCATCTCCGAGCTGGAGTCCCGCGAGGCCGACCCGGACCAGCTCTCCTCGCTCTTCAAGCTCGACCACCTCGCGACCCGCATGCGCCGTAACGGCGAGAACCTCCTCGTCCTCGCGGGCGAGGAGCCGGGCCGCCGCTGGACCCGCCCCGTCCCGCTCGTCGACGTGCTCCGTGCCGCCGCGTCCGAGGTGGAGCAGTACGAGCGCATCGAACTCTCCTCGGTGCCCGGCACCGAGGTCGCCGGCCGCGTCGTCAACGACCTCGTGCACCTCCTCGCCGAGCTGCTGGAGAACGCCACCTCGTTCTCCTCCCCCCAGACCAAGGTCAAGGTCACCGGTCACGCGCTGCCCGACGGGCGCGTGCTCGTCGAGATCCACGACACCGGCATCGGCCTCTCCCCCGAGGACCTCGCCGCGATCAACGAGCGGCTCGCCTCGCCGCCGACCGTGGACGTCTCCGTCTCCCGCCGCATGGGCCTGTTCGTGGTCGGCCGCCTGTCCCTGCGACACGGCATCCGCATCCAGCTGCGCCCCTCCGACTCGGGCGGTACGACGGCCCTCGTCATGCTGCCGGTGGATGTCGCCCAGGGCGGCAAGAAGCCGGCTCCGATGCCCGGTCAGGGCGGCCAGGGTCTTCCCGGCGCCGCGGGCGGTCAGGGCGGCGGCGCGCAGGCGCAGGGCTCCCTTCCCGGTCCGGGCGCACGTCCGCCCGTGGGCGCGGCTCCCCAGCGCGGCCAGGTTTCCGCCGGCGCCCAGCGCGCGGCCCTGCCC
>NZ_JAGGOW010000122.1 GCF_018614135.1 Streptomyces sp. ISL-66 | reverse complement strand
CCTGTGCAACGTGCCGATCAACCGCCGGGTCAAGGCGATCACCGATCCCGCGGTCATACCCGCCGACTGGGAGGATCCCCGCCCGCTCTGGCGCAAATTCCACTACCTGCGCACCGTCCTGTCGGTCGTGGCGCTGGTGTTCACCGCGCCGTCGCCGCGCGCCCGACGAGGACGCGCAGCGCAGGAGGCCGCCCCGGTCAGACGGCGGCCGGCAGGTCCCGGCTGGAGAACTGCACGACCGTGGTCAGCAGGCTGCGCTTGAAGGTCGCCACGAAGCCCTCGGGGGTGTCGGTCTCGCGCGGCTTGCTGAGGTACGGCTTGATCGACTCCTCGAAGTCGACCACACCCGGCTGCACGGCCATGTGACGGGCCACGGCATCCAGGTCGCCCGTGTACTCGATGACCCGCACCAGGGTGTCGTCGCGCAGGAACACGGCGGTGGCGAGCAGCGTGCCGGCCTCCGCCCCCGACTCGTCCTCGACCCGGTTGCCCTTGACCCGCTTGAAGCCGCGGAAGATCTCGGTGAGCTCCGCCTCGTAGCCCGGCTTGACGTCGTACGTGATCGCTGCGAACGGCATGCGAAATCCTCCGCTTTGGTGGTCGGTCCGCACGCAGCTGACCCGGGGGCGCTCGCGGCCGGCTCGCGGCCCGCTCGCCGCGGGGCACTGCAGCGGCGCTGGAGGCGGTATCAAGCCTTCCTCCAGATCGCGGTGAGACCTTCCGTCCCGCAGACACCGACTCCTCGGGAGGGACCACCGTGCATCGCACTCTGATCGTCGCCAAGCTGCGGCCGGACAAGACCGAAGACATCGCGAAGATCTTCGGCGAGTCGGACGACTCCGAACTGCCGCACCTGATCGGTGTCAGCCGTCGCACGCTCTTCAAGTTCCACGGCCTGTACTTCCACCTGGTGGAGGCAGACGAGGACATCAACGCGAACCTCTACCGCGCTCGGAGCCACCCGCTCTACGACGACATCAACACCAAGCTCGCCCAGTGCGTCGAACCTTACGACCCGGACTGGAAAGAGCCCAAGGACGCGATGGCCGAGCCCTTCTACATCTGGACCAAGGACGGAGGGCGGATCAAGTGACCACCGCCATTTCCCGCACTGTGAAGGTGACCTCGGAAGAGGTCGAGGCCAACACCAAGCGCGGTGGTGACATCCGTGTCACCCTCAGCCCCAAGACGGTCGGCTGCACCTCCGGCTTCGGCGGGGTCATGACCCTCGACCCGGCCGACTGGATCACCGAGCACTACCACCCGTACTCCGAGGAGTTCCTGCACGTCATCGACGGCACCCTCGAAATGACGCTGGACGGCCAGAAGGTCACCCTCGGCGCCGGCGACTCGCTGCTGGTCCCCATCGGCGTGCGCCACCGCCTGGTCAACGTGGGCGACGCGACCGCCCGTTGCGCCTTCCACCTCTCCCCGCTCGCGCCGAGCCCCGAGTACGGCCACGTCGACACCGAGGTCGCCCAGCGCCCCGAGCAGGCCAACCCCGATGTCGGCGGTGCCAAGTGACCCGACGGGCCGTCATCACCGGCATCGGCACGGTCGTGCCGGGCGGGGTGGGCCGTGAGGCGTTCTGGGGGACGCTGTCCGAGGGGCGTACCGCGACGCGGCGGATCTCCCTGTTCGACGCGGGCGCGTTCCGCTCGCAGGTCGCGGCCGAGGTCGACTTCGACCCGGCCCTCGCGGGACTGACCCCGCGCCAGATCCGCCGGATGGACCGCGCCGCGCAGTTCGCCGTGGTCTCCGCCCGGGAAGCGGTGGCGGACAGCGGGATCGAGCTCTCCGCGCTCGCCCCCGAGCGGCTCACCGTCTCCATCGGCTCGGCCGTCGGCTGCACGATGGGCCTGGAGGAGGAGTACGTCACCCTCTCCGACAGCGGCCGCAAGTGGCTCGTCGACCACGAGTACGGCGTCCCGCACCTGTACGGCTACATGATCCCCTCCACCCTGGCGGCCGAGGTCGCCTGGGAGGTCGGGGCCGAGGGCCCGGTCGCGCTGGTCTCCACCGGCTGCACCTCGGGCCTGGACTCCATCGGGCACGCCGTCCAGCTCATCGAGGAGGGTTCGGCGGACGTCGCCATCGCCGGCGCCACCGACGCACCGATCTCGCCGATCACCTCGGCCTGTTTCGACGCGATCAAGGCGACCACGGCGAACAACGACGACCCGGCGCACGCCTCGCGTCCCTTCGACGGGACGCGCGACGGCTTCGTGCTCGCCGAGGGCTCCGCGGTCATGGTCATCGAGGAGCGCGAGGCGGCCATCGCCCGCGGCGCCCGCATCTACGCCGAGATCGTCGGCTTCGCCGGACGCAGCAACGCGTACCACATGACCGGTCTCAAGCCCGACGGGCGCGAGATGGCCGAGGCCATCGGCGTCGCCCTGGACCAGGCCAAGATCGACCCGACCGCCGTGGGCTACATCAACGCGCACGGCTCCGGGACCCTGCAGAACGACCGGCACGAGACCGCCGCGTTCAAGCGGAGCCTGGGCAACCACGCCTACGACATCCCGGTCAGCTCGATCAAGTCCATGGTCGGCCACTCGCTGGGGGCCATCGGCTCCATCGAGGTGGCCGCCAGCGCGCTGGCGCTCGACCGGCAGGTCGTCCCGCCCACCGCCAACCTGACGACCAAGGACCCGCTCTGCGATCTGGACTACGTCCCGATCACGGCCCGCGACCACTCCATGGACGTCGTCCTCAGCGTCGGCAGCGGCTTCGGCGGCTTCCAGACGGCCATGCTGCTCGCGCGCCCCGGTTCCGCCGCGGCCGCGGCCGGAAGGAGCTGATGATGGCCCCCTCCTCCGACCACCGCCCCCCGGTGATCACCGGACTCGGGATCTTCGCTCCCACCGGTGTCGGCGTCGAAGCCCACTGGACCTCGGTCCTCGCCGGCAAGTCGGGGATCGACCGCATCGGCCGGTTCGACCCGTCGAGCTACCCGGTGCGGCACGCCGGACAGGTACCGGGCTTCAGCGCCCAGGAATCCGTCAAGCCGAACCGGCTCATCTCCCAGACCGACCACTGGACCCATCTCGCCCTGGCCGCCAGCGAGGCGGCGCTCGAGGACTCGGGCGCCGACCTGAGCGCCATCCCCGAGTACGAGATGGCCGTCGTCACCTCCTCGTCCTCCGGCGGTACGGAGTTCGGCCAGAAGGAGATGACCGCGCTCTACCAGAACGACCCCACCTGGGTCGGCGCCTACCAGTCGATCGCCTGGTTCTACGCGGCGACCACCGGCCAGGTGTCCATCAAGCACAAGATGCGCGGCCCGTGCGGAGTGCTCGCGGGCGAGCAGGCCGGCGGACTCGACGCCATCGGCCAGGCCCGGCGCCTCACCCGCAAGGGCTCCCGGCTCGTCGTCACCGGCGGTACGGACGCCTCGCTGTGCCCGTACGCCCTGACCGCGCAGCTCACCACCGGCAAGCTCTCCACGGTCGCCGACCCGGACCGCGCCTACGTGCCGTTCGACGCGGAGGCCTCCGGCTACCTGCCCGGAGAGGGCGGCGCGATCCTCGTACTGGAGAGCGCCGAGGCCGCCGAGGAGCGCGGAGCGCAGAACTACGGCCGCGTCCTCGGATACGCCTCGGGCTTCGACCCGGCCCCAGAATCCGGCCGCCCGCGCGCGCTGCGCCGTACCGCCGAGGCGGCCATCGCCGACGCCGGCCTCACCCCGGCCGACATCGACGTCGTCTTCGCCGACGCCGCGGGCGTCCCCGCGGACGACCGCGACGAAGCACGGACCCTCACCGAGATCTTCGGCCCCCGGGGCGTCCCGGTCACCGCGCCGAAGACGCTCACCGGCCGGCTCTACGGCGGAGGCGCGCCGCTCGACGTCGCCACCGCCCTGCTGTCCCTGCGCGAAGGCGTGATCCCCCACACCGCCCACGTCCGCGCGCTCGCACCCGGCTACGAGATCGACCTGGTCACCGGCGCTCCCCGGGAGCAGTCCATGCGTCACGCGCTGGTCCTGGCCCGTGGCCACGGGGGATTCACCTCCGCCCTGGTCCTCGGCCGCTGAGCGGGCCGCCGCACCTCCCCCCACACGGCCGACACGCCTGAAGAAACGAACCGAGCCGACCCATCGAGGAGCACCGAACCGTGGCTGGACACACCGACAACTTCATCGTCATAGACGCCCCCCTGGACGTCGTCTGGGACATCACCAACGACGTCCCGAACTGGCCGAACCTGTTCAGCGAGTACGCCACCGCGCAGGTGCTCGAACAGGAGGGTGACACGGTCGTCTTCCGCCTCACGATGCATCCCGACGAGGACGGCAACGTCTGGAGCTGGGTCTCCCGCCGCACCCGCGACACCGCCGCCCGCACGGTCCGGGCGGAGCGCGTGGAGACCGGCCCGTTCGAGTTCATGAACATCCGGTGGGAGTACACGCAGGAGCCCGCCGGCGGCGTGCGGATGCGCTGGATCCAGGACTTCCACATGAAGCCCGGGGCCCCGGCCACGGACGACGCCATGACGGAGCACCTGAACCGCAACACCAAGATCCAGATGGAACTCATCAAGGAGCGGGTCGAAGCACAGGCCCGCACCCTCGTCCGCTGAGGAGCCGGTGGTGCTGACCTTCATCGCCCCGTTGCTCCTGCTGGTCAACGGGCTGGCCGCCGGAGTCCTCTTCGGCACCCAGCTCGGAGGCTTCCCCTACCTGGCCTCGCTGCCCGCGGACCGCTACGTCAACGCGCACGCGTTCTTCGGTACGCGCTACGACCCGGCGATGCCCATCTGCCTGCTGGGCACCATCGCCTGTGACGTGGTGCTGGCGGTCGGCGCGCCGGTGGCCGGGGCGCGGACCCTGTTCGCCGTGGCGGCCCTGCTCGCCGCGGTGACGGCCGGCATCTCCGTCGTCAAGAACGTCCCCGTCAACCGGTGGATGCGCACCCTCGACCCGGACAACCTGCCGAGCGACTTCGCCGAACGCGACCCCCGGCCGGTCTGGGGCGCCTGGAACCGCCGGCGCAGCTGGCTCACCATCGCCGCGCTCGTCGTCAACTGCACGGCACTCGGCTTCCTGCTCTGAGTGCCGCCACGCCTTCCCCCCTCACGCGACCCTCATCACGCGACTTCACGGAGGAACACCCATGGACCTCGAACTCCGGGGTAAAAAGGCCCTGGTCACCGGCGGCACCCGCGGTGTCGGGCGGGGCGTCGTACTGGCGCTCGCCCGCGCCGGTGTCGACGTCATCACCTGCTACCAGCGCGAGAGCGAGTTCGTCACCTCCCTGGAGAACGAGCTGAAGGAGATCGGCGGCACCCACCACGTGCTGCGCGCCGACCTCTCCCAGCCCGAGGAGATCGCGGGCCTGCTGCGGCAGGTCGGCGAGCTGACCGGCGGCCGCCTCGACCTGCTGGTCAACAACGCCGGCGCGATCAGCCACATCCCGTACAAGGACCTTCCGCTCGACGAGTGGAACCGGATCCTCGCCACCAACATCACCGGCGCCCACCTGGTCATCCAGAACGCGCTGCCGCTGCTCGGCGAGGGCTCCTCGGTCGTCTCGATCGGCTCCCGCGCCGTCGATGCCGGCATCCCGCTGCGCGCGCACTACACCACCACGAAGGCCGCGCTCGTGGGCCTGAACCGCTCGCTGGCCAAGGAGTTCGGCCCGCAGGGCATCCGCTTCAACGTGGTCGCACTCGGCGTCATCGAGACCGAGAACTTCTTCGCGATGCCGCCCGAGCAGCAGAAGCTGATGTCGGAGCGGTACGGCGCGAAGACCGCGCTCGGCCGGCTCGGCACCCCCGACGAGGTGGCCGGCGCCATCCTGTGGCTCGCCAGCGACCTGTCCCGCTACGTCACCGGCAACACGATCGGCGTCGACGGAGGTATCTCCTGATGGCCTTCCGCGTGATGCTCCGCATGGAGATCGAGCCCGGCAAGGAGGCCGATTTCCAGAGGGCCTGGCTGGAGGGCACCGAGGCGGTCACCGGCCACCCGGCGAACCTCGGCCAGTCCCTGGCCCGCGAGGACGAGCGCACGGCCGGCGGCAAGACCATCTTCGTGATCATCAGCGACTGGACGGACGAGCCGCGCTTCCGCGAGTTCGAGGAGAGCCCCGCGCACCTCGAACACCGGGCGACCCTGCACCCCTTCCGCAAGGGCGGCTCCTTCCACGTCATGGAGGTGCTCACCACCATCGAGGGCAAGGCGGCAGCCGATGCCCGGTGAGGTAAGGGTCCTGGTCTACCAGGCGGCCCACGACGAAGAGCAGCTGGCCGCCGTTCGGGACGCGTACCACCTGGTCAGCAAGCGGCTCGCGGTGGTCCCCGGCATGCTCGGCAACGAGCTGCTGCGGTCCCCCGCGGACCCCACCGCGCTCGTCGTGGTCAGCCGCTGGGAGTCCATGGCGGCCTTCCGGACCTGGGAGGAGGGGGCGGAGCACCGCGAGGACACCGCCCCGCTGCGACCGTTCCGCGACACCCGTACGAGCGCCCCGTTCGCCCTCTACGAGGTCGACGCGGCCTACTGACGGCCTCCGGGTCCCGTCCTCCACGCAAGGCAGCCCCGAAGCCTGTACCCCGGACTCCCGAACCGGCAGCCGGACCGGAAGGAAAGAGAACTCCCCATGACCAACCGACAGTTGGCTTTCATCGGCCTCGGCAACATGGGCGGCGGCATGGCCGGCCGCCTGGTGGAGTCCGGGTACGCCCTGACCGTCTACAACCGGACCGCGAGCAAGGCGGCCGCGCTCGTCGCGGCGGGCGCCAAGCTGGCCGACGCCCCCGAGCGCGCCGCCGCCGGCCACGGCATCGTCATGCTCAGCCTCAGCGACGAGAAGGCCGTCGAGGAGATCCTGTTCGGCCGGGTGGTGCCCGTACTGGCTCCCGGCACCGTCATCGTCGACACCTCGACCGTCTCCCCGGCCTACGCCCGCGAGGCCGCCACCCGCCTCGCGGACAAGGGCCTGCGCCGCGTCGAGGCCTGCGTCGTAGGCAACCCGCTCCAGGCCCGCAAGGGCGAACTGCGGGTGTACGTCTCCGGCGACCCGGCGGACCTCTACGAGGTGCGCCCGGTCCTGGAGGAGATCGGCAGCGAGGTCACCCACGTCGGTGCCCCCGGCAACGCGGCCGCCATGAAGCTGATCCTCAACCTGCTGCTCGGCGCCCAGGTCGCCTCGCTCGCCGAGGCCATCGCGTACGGCACCTCCGCCGGACTCGACCGCGACCAGCTCATCGGCGTCGTCTCGCAGAGCGGGTTCAGCTCCATGGTCATGCGGTTCCGCGCCCACCTGATGCTCAAGCGCAGCTACGAGCCGGCCTTCTTCCGGTCGGAGCTGATGGAGAAGGACATCCGGATCGCCATCGAGGCGGCCGCCGAATACGGCACCCGGATGCCCGTACTGGACCTCGTGCGCGAGCAGTTCGCGTCGGTCGTGGCGGAAGGCGACGGCAACAAGGACGCCGCCGTGCTGGTGGAGCACCGCTCCTAGCAACAGAAGGGATGTGAGGACAGTGCGCGGTACAGGCCGCAGTGCGCTCCGTAACACGGATGTCCTGGTGGCCGGCGGAGGACTGGCCGGGTTGGCGACGGCCCTGTTCCTCGCCGAGCAAGGAGTGGACTGCCTGCTGCTGGAAGGGGTGCGCGAGCGCCTGCGGCCGCCGCGCATCCTCGGTGTCCACCCCCGGGCCATGGAGCTCCTGCGCTCCCTCGGCCTGGAGGAGAAGATCCGGCGGCTGCCCTCCGCGAAGGCGCTCGAGGAGAACAACGGGATCGCCCTCGCGGACACCCTCACCGGCTGGGACCTCAGCACGATCGACGAGAAGTACCTCCTGGACGTGCACGCCGAACCGGGCACGCTGTCACCGACCAGCTGGTGCCTGGCCGACGAACGGGAGCTGGAGTCGGTGCTGCGCGAGCGCGCGGAGCACCTCGGCCTCCTCGTGGAGATCCACAGCGAGCTCGTCTCCTTCGACCAGGGCGGCCCCGGCGTCGACGAGGTCACCGCACTCGTACGGGACCCCGAGACGGGCGAGCAGCGGCAGATCAAAGCCTGCTACCTGGTCGACGCCGGCGGCACCGACGGCCAGGTGCGCAGCCGGCTCGGCATCCCCTTCGAGGGCCACACGCTGGGCCACTTCGTCACGGTCCGCTTCATCGCCAACCTCCAGAACGAGACCCGCGGCCGCAAGTTCATCATGTGCTACACGGTGAACCCGCTGCTGCACGGCTCCCTCATGCCGCTCGACAACTCCGAGGACTGGCTGCTGCACGTCAAGCACGACCCGCGGAAGGAGCCGCTGGAGTCCTTCACCCCGGAGCGCTGTGCGGAGCTGATCCGGGCCGCGACCGGAGTGCGCCACCTCGACCCGGACGTCCTCCAGGTCAACGCCTGGGCGGGCGAGGCCAGGACCGCGGGCCGGTTCTCCGACGGCCGGGTCTTCCTCGTGGGCGACGCCGCCCACGTGATGCCGCCCAGCGGCGGGTTCGACGCCGGCACCGGCGTACTGGACGGGCACAACCTGGCCTGGAAGATCGCGGCCGTCCTCAACGGCTGGGCCGATCCCGACCTGCTGGAGACGTACGACGAGGAGCGCCGGCCCGTCTGCGCGGCCACGGTCGAGCAGGCCGTGCTGCGCTCCCAGGACCGCCGCCGCCTCATCAAGCAGTCCCCCGAGCCGGCCTCCCCCGACATCGCGGAGGACCCGCTGGTCTGGCGCGCCGCCCGCTACCGCTCCGCCGCCGTGATGCCCTGGGACGAGGGGACCCTGCCGGGATTCGGGGTGTGGGCGGCGGAGAACGACGGCCGCCCCGGCTGCCGCGCCCCCCACCTGCGGCTGCGCTACGGCGGCTCGGAGATCTCCGTACTGGACCTCTTCGGCCGGTCGATGGTGCTGCTCACCGGCCCGGACAACCGGCCCTGGCTGGAGGCCGGCCGGTCCGTCGCGGCCGAGCTCGGAACACCGCTCTCGCTGTACGGCATGGGCGTCGATCTGGACGACCTCGACGACCGCTGGCCCGAGCTGTACGGGGTCACCGCCCAGGGCGCCGTACTGGTGCGCCCCGACGGGGTCGTCGCCTGGCGCTGCGCCGAAGCGCCGATCTTCACCCGGAACGTGCTGCGCAGCATGATCAAGCGGGTTCTCCGGCTGGACCAGCCGCCCGCGGACAAGGGGAACTCATGACCACCGCCACCGCCATGACCACCGCCACCGCCACCGCCACCGAGACCACGTCCGCCGACGGCGCCGCACCGGGGCAGAGCGCCCCGATCCGGGTGATCCTCCGCATGGAGGTCTTCCCGGAGATGGCGGCCGACTTCGAGAAGGTCTGGCTGACCATCGGCGAAGCCATCGCCACCGAGCCCGCCAACCTCGGCCAGACGCTGGTGAAGTCGAACGAGGCCGTCGGCCTCTACTTCGTCTTCACCGAGTGGACCACCGAGAAGGAGTTCCGCGACTTCGAGGTCAGCGCGCGCCACACCCTGCACCGCCAGAAACTCAAGCCGTACCGGCGCAGCGGCGCGATGGACGTGACCGAGGTGGTGTTCCGGCTCGAGCCCACCGGCCGGTGACCGCCCGCCCGGTCCCGTACCGGGGTGTCCGCCCCGCTCCAGCGGCTCGCGAGCCGCACTCGAGGAGCGGGGCGCAACCATGGGAAGACCGAGTGGCAACTTGCGAGGATGCACCATGAAGCCTTCCCAACGACCCGTACGCCGCCGGCTCTTCCTCACCGTGGGAGGCGCGGCCCTGGTCGCGGGGGCCGGCTACGGCGGGAACTTCCTGTGGGTCTACCAGGACTACGAGCGCAGCAACGTCGGAGACCTCGACTTCGCGAACCCGCTCCGGATCCCCGAGCTGCTCCACCCCGAGCCCGCCGGCGGCCGCCGCACCTACAGGCTCGACCTCGCCCCGGGCACCAGCGAGCTGCTCCCCGGCAAGAAGACCGCCACCTGGGGCGCGAACGGAACGTACCTCGCCCCCACCCTGCGGGCCCGCCGCGGCGACCTCGTGGCGATGGAGGTCCACAACCGACTGCCCGAGGCGACCACCCTGCACTGGCACGGCATGCACCTGCCCGCCTCGATGGACGGCGGACCGCACCAGATGATCCCCGCCGGCGGGACCTGGCGCCCCGAGTGGACCGTGCGCCAGCCCGCCTCGACCCTCTGGTACCACCCGCACCCGCACGGAGCCACGGGCAGCCACGTGTACCGGGGCGTGGCCGGGATGATCATCCTCGACGACGACGCGTCGGACCGGGCGGGCCTGCCCTCCACGTACGGCGTCGACGACATACCCCTGGTGATCCAGGACAAGAACTTCCACGACGACGGATCCCTCGACTTCACCGAGACCCACCTGCGGTCCTCGATCGCCGGCGTCGACAACATCGGTCTCCTCGGCGACACCATCCTGGTCAACGGCACCTACGACCCGCACTTCGCCGTCACCACCGGCAAGGTGCGCTTCCGGCTGCTCAACGGCTCCAACGCCCGCGTCTACCGCATCGGCTTCCCCGACGACCGCAGCTTCCACCTGGTCGCCGTCGACAACGGACTGCTCAAGCGCCCCCAGGCCATGACCCGCCTGCTGCTGGGCCCCGGTGAGCGGGCCGAGATCGTCGTGGCCTTCAAGCCCGGCGAGAAGGCGGTCCTGCGCAGCTTCCCGCCCGAGCTGGGATTCGGCTTCCCCACCGACCGCTTCATGGGCAGCGACGACACCTTCGACCTCCTCGAACTGAGGGCCGCGCCGACCCTCGCCGGCTCCCCGGACCTGCCCACCCGCGTGGACGGGGCACCGGAGCCCATCGCGGCGCCCGACGGCGCGAAGGTCAGGAAGTTCGACTTCGTCGGCTTCCAGATCAACGGCAAGACCATGGACATGACCCGCGTCGACGAGGTGGTGCCGGCGGGCGCCACCGAGATCTGGGAGATCGACCGCGGCGACACCTGGATCCACGCCTTCCACCTGCACGGCGCGACCTTCAACGTCATCGACGTGAACGCCCGCAAGCCGCCCGCCTACGTCCAGGGTCCCAAGGACACCGTCTACCTGCCGGAGTTCGGCACGATCCGGCTCGCCGTCCGCTTCGACACCCTCACCGATCCGCAGAAGCCGTACATGTACCACTGCCACGTGCTGTTCCACGAGGACCAGGGAATGATGGGCCAGTTCACCGTCGTGGAACCAGGTACGGAGGGCAGCGCGCCGCGGACCGTCACCGCCGACCACGCCGGCCACTGACCCCCTTCGAAGACGCCGATGGCGGCCGCCCCTTCCGGGGACGGCCGCCATCGGCGTACGGGGCGGGCGCGGATCAGAGCACGAGCCGGATGCCGTACTTGCGCAGCCAGGTGTTCAGCTGGATCGGCAGCTCGACGTTGGCACGCTTGGCCCAACGGCTCAGCCCGTCCGGGTCGTCCAGCGTGGCCTGCACCGCGGCCCGGTCGAGCAGCGGCTGCACCGGGGCGTCGGTGTCGGCGAGCAGCGCGCGCATCTCCGTGCGCAGCGCCTTCTCGTAGCCCGGGTCGAGGGTCACCGGATACGGCGTCTTGCGCCGGTCGATGACGCTCTGCGGCAGGACGTGCCGTACGGCGGCGCGCAGCAGGCTCTTCTCGCGGCCGTCGAAGTTCTGCATGTCCCAGGGCAGGTTGTACGCGTACTGCACGAGCCGGTGGTCGCAGTACGGCATCCGCACCTCGAGGCCCACGGCCTTGAACAGCCGCTCGGTGTGGCCGTTCTGGTTCTCCATGAAGTTGGTCAGGTGCACCCAGCACAGCTCGCGCATGTGCTTCTCCTGGTCCGACATCCCCGGCAGGTGGGGGGCCTCGGAGACGGACTCCCGGTAGCGCTGGGCCGCGTACTCCAGCGGGGCCAGATCCTTGAGCAGCGAGTCCCCGAAGAGTCCGCAGCCCAGGCCCGCCGCGTCGTCGCGGACCACGCCGCGGGCGACCCAGGGGAAGGTGTCCATCGTGCTCTCGACCGGGTCCCGGTTCCAGGCGACGCCGTGGAAGAGCGAGTCGGCGGCCTCACCGGTGAGGACCACCTTCGTCTCGCGCTGTGCCACCGCCTGCGCCAGCAGGTACAGCGAGGTGTTCATGTCGCCGAGCGGAGTCGGGTAGTCCTTGGCCCGCAGCACCGACCAGCGCGCCACCGCGTCGCTCAGCTCGGAGGGGTCGAGCACCACGTCCGTGTGGTCCGTACCGAGGTGGCGCACCACGTCGGCCGCGTACGGCGCGTCGGGCGACTGACGGGTGTCGGTCGCCTGGAAGTTCTCCGCGTGCTGCGCGAAGTCCACGGTGAAGGTGCGGATGCGCTTGCCGGACTTGCGCAGCTCGGCGTCGGCGAGGCCGACGACCCCGCTGGAGTCCAGGCCGCCGGAGAGCAGCGAGCCGACCGGGGCCTCGGTGCGCAGGTTGCGGGTGATGCTCTCCTCGAGGAGCCCGCGGATGGTGTCCACCGTGACGTCGAGGCCGTCGGTGTGCTCCGCCGCCGAGACCTCCCACCACTGGGTCTTCGTGATGCCCCCGCGCCGGACCACCAGGTGGTGGCCGGCCCGCAGCCGGTGCATGCCGCGGAAGGGGGAGACGTGCGGGGTACCCGAGTACGTGAAGATCTCCCGCAGGCCGTCCGCGTCCACCTCCGGCTCCACCAGGGGATGGGCGAGGATCGCCTTCGCCTCGGAGCCGAACACGACGCCGGTGGCCGTGGGGTAGTAGAAGAGCGGCTCGACGCCGAGCCGGTCGCGGACCAGGAACAGTTCCTCGGACCTGGCGTCCCACACCACGCCCGCGAAGGTGCCCTCCAGCCGCTCCGCGGCCGCCGGACCCCACTCGAGGAAGGCGTGCAGCAGGGTCTCGGTGTCACCGCCCGCACGGAAGCGGTGGCCGCGCGAGGACAGTTCCGCGCGCAGCTCCTCGTGGTTGAGGATCGAGCCGCTGTGGGCGGCCACGGCTATCGTCCGGCCGTCGTGCTCCACGGCGACCGGCTGCCGCCCGTCCTCGAGGTCGAAGACCGCGAGGCGGCGGTGTCCGAGACCCACCCGCGGCGCCACCCAGACGCCTTCGCCGTCCGGCCCGCGCAGGGCCATCGTCGAGGTCATGGCCAGGATGGTGCTGCGCTCCCGGGTGAGATCCCGGGCGAAGTCCACCCAGCCGGTAATTCCAGACATGCTCACTCCATCGCGTCGGTCGGGCTGTTGGGTGCTGGCCGTCGGTGTCGGCTAGCGGGCGAGCACGTGGGCCAGTACGCCGGCGAACGCCTCGGCCGCTTGGGGGTGCGGCCCCGCCGAACGCCAGGCCACCACCCCGTCGGGGCGGACCAGGACGGCGCCCCGCGGGCCGACCCCGTAGGCCGCGTTCCAGGAGCCGTCCGGGTCGGTCAGGCCGTCCTCGCCGAACCGGAGCACGTCGAGGGTGACGCCGAGCAGGCGGGCCGAGGCCCGGCCGGCGCCCGCCCACGCCTGCGCGTCGGCGCCGGCGAGGAGCACCAGGTTCTTGGTGAAGAGATCGATGGCCGAGACGGGACGGCCGGCCCGCTCCAGGACCACGTGCGGGGCGCGCGTACCGGGCCGCCCGCCCGGCAGGGGGTTCCACACCCCTTCCGGGGCACCGTCCCCGCCCGGCGCGACCACGGCGCCGGAGCGGTACTGTCCGCCGAACCAGATCTCGGTGTCGGCGTGGATCGCCGGGTTGCTCGGCGCGGGCTCCTTGTCGGCGAGCCTCGGCCGGTCCTTCGAGCGCAGCACGGCCTGCTCCACGGTGGCCGCGCCGACCGGCCGGCGCTCGGCGTCGTAGCTGTCCAGCAGTCCCGGACCGGCCTGGCCGGAGAGGACCGCGGCCAGCTTCCACGCCAGGTTGTGTGCGTCCTGCACACCCGTGTTGGAGCCGAAGGCCCCGCTGGGCGGCATGACGTGGGCCGCGTCACCGATCACGAACACCCGGCCGGAGCCGAACGAGGCGGCCCAGCGGCCCGCGGCCTCCCACGGCATGGCGCCGATGACCTTGACGTCCAGGTCGGGCACGCCCGCGGCGGCCCGCACCAGGTCCCGGCAGCGCTCCTCGGTGAACGACTCCGGGTCCTCGGCCCCCGGATCGAAGCCCACGTGGAGCAGCCAGCGCCGCTCGTTGTCCAGGGGCATCAGTGCACCGCGGACGGCGTCGTTGAACGTGTAGCACATGATGAACCGGCGCTCGCCGAGCTGCTCGGTGAGGTCCGCCTCGAAGTGGATGTTCAGGAAGTGCCCGGTCGTGCCCGGCCCTTCCACCCCGATGCCCAGCCGTGTGCGGATCGGGCTGCCCGGCCCGTCGGCCGCGACCAGGTAGTCGGCGGTGACCACGCTGGTCTCCCCGGTGTCCCGGTCGCGCAGCTCGGCGGTGATGCCGTGCTCGCCCTCCTCCTGGCGGAAGGAGACCAGCTCGGTGCCGTAGCGGAACCGGGAGCCGAGCTCCTCGGCGCGGCGCCGGATCACCGGTTCGAACTCGTCCTGGTGGCACAGGCACCAGCCGGTCGGCGTCAGCCCGCTCAGGTCGGTCCTGACGTCCATGAAGTACTGCTCGTGGAGCGCGCCGAGCTGGTGCCCGGCGAGCGACTGCGCGGCGTACACGCCGCTGTTGCCGGCCAGGGCCCGCGCCGACTCGGTGGCGCGCACCTCCTCCTCGAGGCCGACCGAGCGCATCAGCTCCATGGCCCGGGGATTGATTCCCCGGGCCCGGGGATGCGGGGACATGCCCCGGTGGCGTTCCACCACCAGGGCGGGAACCTCGTGCCAGGCCAGGAACAGGGCCGTGGACAGCCCCGCCAGCCCGGCACCTACCACCAGTACGGGCGTGTGCTGCTGCTTACGGGACACACCGATCCCCCCTCTGCACAGACTTGCGGACCATGCGGTCAGGGTGCGGGCGGCAGGTCGCAGCCCGATCGAGGAAGAGTGGAAGGCGCCTCGGCGCCGGCGCCCGCGGTCGGCACGGGCACGCGCACGGGCGGCGTCAGTAGCGGTAGTGGTCGGGCTTGTAGGGACCGTCCACGTCCACGCCGATGTACGAGGCCTGCTCGGGGCGCAGGGTCGTCAGCTTCACCCCGAGGGCGTCGAGGTGGAGGCGGGCCACCTTCTCGTCGAGGTGCTTGGGGAGCACGTAGACGTCGGTGGGGTACTCGGCTGGCTTGGTGAAGAGCTCGATCTGGGCCAGGGTCTGGTCCGCGAAGGAGTTCGACATCACGAAGGACGGGTGGCCCGTCGCGTTGCCCAGGTTCAGCAGGCGGCCCTCGGACAGGACGATGAGGACCTTGCCGTTGGGGAACTTCCAGGTGTGGACCTGCGGCTTGACCTCGTCCTTGACGATGCCCTCGATCTTCGCGAGGCCGTCCATGTCGATCTCGTTGTCGAAGTGGCCGATGTTCCCGACGATGGCCTGGTGCTTCATCTTGGCCATGTCGGAGGCCATGATGATGTCCTTGTTGCCGGTCGTGGTGATGAAGATGTCGGCGATCTCCACGACGTCGTCGAGCGTGGCGACCTGGTACCCGTCCATGGCCGCCTGGAGCGCGCAGATCGGGTCGATCTCGGTGACGATGACGCGGGCGCCCTGGCCGCGCAGGGACTCCGCTGATCCCTTGCCGACGTCGCCGTAGCCGCAGACGACCGCGACCTTGCCACCGATCAGCACGTCCGTGGCGCGGTTGATGCCGTCGATGAGCGAGTGGCGGCAACCGTACTTGTTGTCGAACTTCGACTTCGTCACGGCGTCGTTCACGTTGATCGCCGGGAACAGCAGCGAGCCGGACTGCTGCATCTCGTACAGGCGGTGCACACCCGTCGTGGTCTCCTCGCTGACGCCGCGGATCTCCGAGGCCATCGCGCCCCACTTCAGGGACGTGCGGTGCAGCAGCTCCAGGACCACGCGCATCTCGTGGTTCTCCGCGGTCGAGGGGTCCGGGACCTTCCCGGCCTTCTCGTACTCGACGCCCTTGTGGACCAGCAGGGTGGCGTCACCGCCGTCGTCCAGGATCATGTTGGGGCCTGCGGCGTCCGGCCAGGTCAGCGCCTGCTCGGTGCACCACCAGTACTCCTCCAGCGTCTCGCCCTTCCAGGCGAAGACCGGGATGCCGGCGGCGGCGATGGCGGCGGCCGCGTGGTCCTGGGTGGAGAAGATGTTGCAGGAGACCCAGCGGACCCGGGCGCCGAGGGCGACCAGGGTCTCGATCAGGACGGCGGTCTGCACGGTCATGTGCAGCGAACCGGTGATCCGCGCGCCGGCCAGCGGCTGGGCGGCCGCGTACTCCCGGCGGATCGACATCAGGCCGGGCATCTCGTGCTCGGCGAGGGTGATCTCCTTGCGCCCGAAGGCCGCGAGGGAAAGGTCGGCGACCTTGAAATCGGAGAACCGCTCAGCGGACATGCCAACTCCTGCTCTGTATCTGACGATGGATATCGAGGCTCGCCGTGGAACGGTTGAGGGTGATGTAGTGCAGCCCGGGGGCGCCTTCCGCCAGCAGCCGCTCGGCCATGGCCGCGGCGTACTCGACCCCGATGCGGTGTGAGGCGGCCGGATCATCGCGGGCGGCTTCGAGCCGGTGCGCGAGGTCCTCGGGGAAGGCGGCGTCGCTGAGCTCCGCGAACCGGCGGATCTGGCGGACGTCGGTGGCGGGCATGATCTCCGGGATCACCGGGGTGTCGCAGCCGGCGGCCACGACCCGGTCCCGGAACCTCAGGTAGTCCTCGACGTCGAAGAACATCTGGGTGACGGCGTAGTCCGCGCCGGCCCGGCACTTCTCGACGAAGTGGCGCACCTCCGCGTCCCAGTCCGCGGAGCGGGGGTGGCGCTCGGGGAAGGCCGCCACGCCCACGCTGAAGTCCCCCAGCTCCCGGATCAGGGAGACCAGCTCGTGGGCGTACCGCAGCCCCCGCGGGTGCGGTACCCACGGGCCGCGCGGATCGCCCGGCGGGTCCCCGCGCAGGGCGAGGACGTCGCGGACGCCCGCGTCGGCGTACTGGCCGATGATCCGGCGCAGTTCGGCGACGGAGTGGCCGACCGCGGTCAGGTGGGCGACCGGGCGCAGCGTGGTCTGCGCGGCGATCCGCTGGGTGATCTCGACGGTACGGTCGCGCGAGGAGCCGCCGGCCCCGTACGTGACGGAGACGAACGTCGGGGTGAGGGACTCCACCCGGCGCAGGGCGTCCCACAGGGTGCGTTCGCCGGCGGCCGTCTTGGGCGGGAAGAACTCGAAGGAGAACGACCGGTCGCCCCGCAGGAGGGTGTCGCGCAGCGTGCTCATCGTCGGCCTCCGGCGTTGAAGTAGCCGGCTTCGGGGTGGTGGACGACGATGGCGTCGGTGGACTGCTCCGGGTGCAACTGGAACTCCTCGGAGAGGTGGACGCCGATCCGCTCGGGCCGCAGCAGCTCGGCGATCTTGGCGCGGTCCTCCAGGTTGGGACAGGCCGGGTAGCCGAAGGAGTAGCGGCAGCCCTGGTAGTCGGTGCGCAGCATGCCGTCGAGCGAGTGCGGATCCCGTCCGGCGATGCCCAGCTCGGAGCGCACCCGTGCGTGCCAGTACTCGGCGAGCGCCTCCGCCAACTGCACGGACAGGCCGTGCAGTTCGAGATAGTCGCGGTAGGAGTCGGATGCGAACAGCTTCGCCGTGGCCTCGCCGATCCTGGAGCCGACGGTGACGATCTGGAGGCCGATCACATCGGTCTCCCCGGACTCCTCGGACTTGAAGAAGTCCGAGAGGCACAGGAACCTTCCGCGCGGCTGCCGGGGGAAGGAGAAGCGGGTCAGCTCCGCGCCCGTGTCGTCGAGGAGGATCAGGTCGTCACCCTTGGAGACGCACGGGTAGTAGCCGTGCACCACGGCGGCTTCCAGGAGGTTCTCCGTCTGGAGCTTGTCGAGGAGCCCGCGCAGGCGCGGCCGGCCCTCGCTCTCCACCAGTTCCTCGTACGAGGGCCCGCCGCGGGCCTGCTTCAGCCCCCACTGGCCCTTGAACAGCGCGTCCTCGTCGAGCCAGGACGCGTACTCCTTGAGGCCGATCCCCTTGACCACCCGGCTGCCCCAGAACGGCGGCGCGGGGACGGCGTTGTCGGCGGCGACATCGGAGCGGGCGGGCACCTCGGGCTCGGGCTCCAGGACCGCGGTGGCGGCCGCGGACTTCACCCGGCGCTGCTTGAGCTCCGGGAGGGCGGCTCCGGGGACTCCGCGTTTGACCCCCATGAGGGCGTCCATGAGGCGCA
>NZ_JAGGOW010000121.1:12550-13133 GCF_018614135.1 Streptomyces sp. ISL-66 | reverse complement strand
CGACGGCCGCCTTGGTGGCGGCCGCGGCCGGGCGGCCCCTGCTCGTCGTCCTGGACTCCCCGGAGGAGATGCCGCCGCGGCTCGCGCACGGCCTCGGCCCGTGGACCGGGGCCACCGCCGCCTGGCTCCGGTCGGCCGGAGCCGGACTGGTCGTCGCCGCCCGGCCCGAGCACTGGGAGCCGGCCGGCAGGCTGTACCCCCCGCAGCTGCTGCACACCCCGGCCCGGCCGGCCCGGCGGCTGCCGCCGGCGCTCCCGATCGGGGACTTCACCCCGGACGAGGCCGCGCTGGCCCGGGCCCGGCTGGGCATCCCGGCCGGCGCGGTCACGGGGGCCGACGCCCGGCACCCGCTCACACTGCGGCTGCTCGCGGAGGTTCGAGCGGCCGGTGTCACCTCTGGGTGCCCCTCCCGCGCCGAGGTCTTCGCCGCCCACCTGGACCTCCTGTGCCTGCGGATCGCCGTCCGCGTCTGCGCCACCGCCCTCCCCGACTGCGCCACGCCGGCGCAGCCGTGCGCAGCGGGCGAGGAGGAAACCACGGGTCGCGACTCAGGCACCGAGTCCGGCTGCGGGTCCGGCTTCGG
>NZ_JAGGOW010000121.1:0-12462 GCF_018614135.1 Streptomyces sp. ISL-66 | reverse complement strand
CCGGCACCGGGAGCGGCACAGCGACCGGCGCCGGCTCCGGGTCCGGCATCGGGACGGGCACCGGCACCGGCACCGGCTCGGGCTTGGGTACCGGCTTCGGGACCGGCACCGGCTTCGGAGCCGTCTCCGGGACCGGCACCGGGAGCGGCACAGCGACCGGCACCGGCACCGGGTCCAGCATCGGGACGGGCACCGGCTCCAGGTCCGGCATCGGAACCGGTACCGGGCCGGGTTCGGGGGAGGACCACCCCGGGGTGTACGGGCCGGGGGTGGGGCGGCTGGCCGCGCGGGTGGCCGGGCGGGTGCACGAGGCCGCGCGGCTCTGCCTGGGGCCCGGGCAGGGCCAGTTGAGCCGGGCGGCCTTCGAGGAGCTGTTCCCGTGGCGGCCCGGCTGGGCCTCCGCGGTGCTCACCGAGGGGCTCCTCGTGCCCGTCGGCGACGGCTACCGCTTCGCGCACGAGGAACTCTCCGACTGGCTGCAGGCCGCCCACCTCGACCTGCCGGGCGCCCTGGACACCCTGGGCCGGGCCGTCCCCCGTCACCGGATCGGGCCCGTCCTGGAAGCCCTGCTCCGGCTCCCGCCGGACGAGGCCGCGGCCCCGTTGTCGCGGCTCGTGGCCGCACTCGACGGCGGCCCCGGCTACGGCTCCGACGGCGGCCCAGGCTGGGGCCCCCGCAGCGACCCCGAGGGCGGTTCAGGCTGCCGCTCCGGTAGCGGCTCCGACAGCGGCCCCGGCTCCGACGGTGACCCCGACGGCGGCTCAGGCTGCGACCCCGACAGTGGCCCCGGCCGCGGCTTCGGCTCCTACGGCGGCCCCGACGGTGGCCCAGGCTGGGGCCCCCACAGAGACCCCGACGGCGGTTCAGGCTGCCGCTCGGGCAGCGCCCCCGACGGTGACCCCGACGGCGGCTCAGGCTCCGGTCCCTATGGTGACCCCGGCTGCGGCTCCGACGGTGGCCCAGGCTGCGGCCTCCACGGTGACCTCGACGGTGGCTCCGGCTGCGGCTCGGACAGCGGTCCTGGCTGCGCCTCCGAGAGGGGCCCCGGCAGCGCCCCCGACGGTGACCCCGACGGCGGATCAGGCTGCGATCCCGCCAGTGGCCGCGACCGGGACCGCGGCTGCGGCTTCGGCTTCGGCTCCTACGGCGGCCCCGCCGGTGACCCCCGCTCCGGCCTCGACGGTGGCTCCGGCTGCGGCTCGGACAGCGGTCCCGGCTGCGCCTCCGAGAGGGGCTCCGGCAGCGCCCCCGACGGTGACCCCCGCTTCGGCTCCGACGGCTACCCCGACGGTGGCCCGGGCTGCAGCCCCGACGGTGACCCCGGCGTCCGCTCCGGCTGCGGCCCGGACAGCGGTCCCGGCTGCGCCTCCGAGAGGGGCCCCGGCGGCGGCCCCGGCTTTGGCGCCGAGGTCCCTGCCGACGGTGTCCCCGGTCCCGAGGCTTTCTGGTGGGCCGCCCGGCTGGTGCGTGAGACCCTGCTGCGCGTTCCCGACGCGACCCCGTACCTGCCCGTCCTGCACGCCCTCGCCGACCACCTGGCCCACTCGGCGGCCGCTCCGCCCGAGGAGTTCGGGGGGTGGTTCTGGAACCGGCTGCGCCTGGCCGAAGGGGACCGGTTCGCGTTGCTGCGGAGGCTGGTGGCGCGGGACCACCGGTACCTCGGCGCCGCGGCCCGGCGGCTCGTCCGCGCGCCGCGGCTCGTACAGCCGTTGCTCTGCGGCTGGTTCGCCGACGAGCGACGGCTGTACGGCCGCCCCGCGGCCACCGTCGCCACCGCCGCCCAGGCCCTGCTGCACACCCACCGCGAGGTCGCCGTCGACGACCTCGCCGAGGTGCTCGTCGTCGCCGTGCACCCCCGCGCCGACGAGCTGCTCGCCGTCCCGTACGGGGGAGGTCGTCAGGTCCACGGCGACCGGCTGGCCGGCCTTGTTCCACAGCACCTGGCCGCGCACCCGGTGCTTGCGCCCGCTGCGCAGCGTGTCGGCGAGCGGGGACTCCTCGAAGGGGAAGGGCGAGCCGTCGGTGCGCGAGTGCTGGACCAGTCCGTGCAGCTCGCGGTTGCCGAGGTCGGTGGCGCGGTAGCCGAGGATCTGCGCGGCGGCCGGATTGACCAGGACGACCCGTCCCTCGGTGTCCGTGCCGACGACGCCCTCGGCGGCGGCCCGCAGGATCATCTCGGTCTGGCGCTGGGAGCGGGCCAGCTCGGCCTCGGTGTCCACCGTCTGCGAGAGGTCCCGTACGACGAGCATCAGCAGCTCGTCGCCGGTGTACGAGGGCTGCGGCTCGCGGTAGGCGTCGCGGCCGTCGAGGTGGGCGGCGGTGACCTCCACGGGGAACTCGCTGCCGTCGGTGCGGCGCGCGACCATCCGCTTCGGGCGGGCGCGGCCGCCCTCGTCCTCGCCGGGCCGGCGCATGGAGCCGGGGATCAGCTTGGAGTCGAATTCGGGCAGGAGGTCGAGCACGCCCCGGCCGACGAGCCCGGTACCGGGGCTCTCCATGACCTCGAGGGCGATCGAATTCGCGTTGACGACCGTGCCGTTGGCGTTGACGAGCAACAGCGCGTCGGGAAGGGCGTCGAGTATTGCTGCGAGGCGAGCAGCGCCTCGGGATGGCCTGCTGCTCACGACGTGCTTCCTCCCTGACTACAACTACCGGCATGTCACGGGAGGAGTCTAAGGGCACGGGCTCCCGGCGAGAGGGCGGATGTGCTGCGGATCCCGTTCGGTCGCCGCATCCTCCCAGGTCAGGAGCGCCCACGCGGAAGCACAGGTTCCAACTCGTTCCAGCGGCTGATTTCGCATCCGTTCGTCCTGCGGAACTCGGAATCGACCCTGCGGCCGTGCCAGGTCCCGGTGATCCGAGCGGTGGCGCGACCGCCGTCGACCATGCTGCAGAGCTGCTGCTTGGGGTCGGCGAAGGGGTCCTTGCCCTCGCGAGTGAGGGCTTCGAGGCGGGCGCAGGCCTCTTCGGCCCGGGGGTGGGTGCCGCCGGCCGGGTTGCACTCCAGCCGGTACTGGCCGTCCGCGCGCGGGTTGCCGGTGTCGGAGACGGCGACGGTGAGCCGGTCGGGGGCCGCCAGCAGCCGCCCCAGGGGTGGCAGCGGGGGCAGGGGGCCCGCCGCCGCGGCGGTCAGGGCGGATGCGACGGCGAAAGCGGCGAGACGCAGCATGGGGCACTCCAGGTCGTCCGTACGTCGTACGGCTGACCAACGACGGTCCGGCCTCGACGTTCCGGCTTCGACGTTCCGCACGGAACGGGGCTTAAGGCTTTGCCCTCCGGGCCGCGCTCCTTGTACCGTGGGAGCGGATTGGTGACCGGCCCCTGGCCTGTGTCATCATCTGCACGCACCTTCGTACGCGGGGGTGTGCTGGAGGCGTCGCCTAGTCCGGTCTATGGCGCCGCACTGCTAATGCGGTTTGGGGCTTACCCCCCATCGAGGGTTCAAATCCCTCCGCCTCCGCACTTGTGAAGCCCCGGTCCTCGCGGACCGGGGCTTCAGTGCTTTCCGGGCCCGGGCGGCTGCGTCCGGAAGCCAAGCGGATGATCTTCTTCCGGGCCGTTTCCGCAGGTCAGCGCGGGTGTGGCTAATGGATTTCGCGTCCCGGCGAGGTCCATGTATTGTTGTTCTCGCAAGGCCAACGGGGCGCAAAACCCCGGCCCGCCAAGCACTCGTAGCTTAACGGATAGAGCATCTGACTACGGATCAGAAGGTTGCAGGTTCGAATCCTGCCGAGTGCACAGCAGCTCAGAGGGCCCGGACGAAAGTCCGGGCCCTCTGGCGTTTCCGCCGTACAGCAGCGAAGTGCAGCAACCGCCTCAGCCGCCGGCGCCGCCCATCGCTTCGGACGGCTTGCTGGTCATCCACAGCTCGACGCGCCGGAGCGGATCTCCCGGGAGACGACGTTGTGAGGGGCGAAGGAGCGTCGTAGCCGGTCCGACGGTGCCCCCGCGGACCACAACGGTTTCGGCCTATATCGCCCAGGTTTCAAAAAGGCCCGACTCCCTCCCGAGGAACAGCGCTGCCGAGGTGGGAAGCAGCAAGCAAATGCCGACGCCGCCCAGCACATACGGCGCCACTGGCGTCCTTTTCGGGAAGTGGTCATCGGCTCGACGCTTGCGTGCAAGAGCGGAGCGCCGGATGAACAGAGCGGCACTCAATACAAGCAGGAACGCGCCGACCATCTGCAACGCCATCAAGGCGCATTCAATGAGGAAAATGGCAAGGTACGAGAGCAGCAACCCCACGACTACCCTCACTCGCTCAGTTCGGCATTAATCAGAATCCGGTCGGCTTTCATCGCCGTCGGCTGCGACCACGCGCAAGGCGGACCATAGGATCATGGCCTGGAGTGCGTCAACCCGTGCAGCTGAACGTGTGCCCGATGCGTGCCCGACCGGTTGGTCACGCTGTACTGCTCCCTCCTCCTCAGGGAGGAGGGCTAGCTCCGGGGAGCTACGGGGGGAGATGGCTCCGGCGGGGGACGCCGGGTCACGCCGGGGCCCGATACGGTTCTTGGAGATCGAGGCCGCGGTCTCGATCGAGATCGATTCACCGGGACGGCAGGGGGCCCCATGGGACTGTTCGGCAATGCGCACGCAGTGGATCCGGCGTCGGCGCACCGCGAGTACGCGCGGCTGCTGGGGCACGGGGAGCAGGTGCACGCCGCGTACCTGCTGATCCGCGACACGATCCTGTTCACCGACCGGCGGCTCGTGCTCATCGACAAGCAAGGGCTCACGGGGAAGAAGGTGGAATACCACTCGATCCCTTACCGGAGCATCACGCATTTCTCGGTGGAGACGGCGGGCCACTTCGATCTGGACGCGGAGCTGAAGATATGGCTCTCCGGCAGCTCGGAGCCGATATCCAAGACCTTCACCAAGGGAGTCGATATCTACGAGGTCCAGGCGATCCTGACGCAGTTCGTCGCCCGGTAGCCGGCCATGACCTGGTGGTGCACCGGAATCCGGTGGATCGAGGGCGGGCCCGCCATCGGCTGGTACGGGCAGGGGCCGGGCCGGGGGGAGCGGAGCAGTCCCCTCGCGTACGGGCAGTCGCTCGTCTTCGCCGGGCGCGGTGAGCGCCGCTGTCTCGGTGTCCGCAGGGCCGGGCGGCGGACGCCGTGCCCGACGGAGCGGACCGTGCCCGGCCGGAGCGGGAACGCCCAGTGCCCCGAGTGCGCCCGTCTGGACCGGTCCTTCTCGGTGGCGGCGGACACCAACGCCGCCGATCCGCGGACCTATCGGGTGTACCTCGCCTGGTTCGGGCCGGGCCTGGTCAAGGTCGGCATCACCGCCGAGGAGCGCGGGTCGGCGCGGCTGCTGGAGCAGGGTGCGGTGACCTGGGCCTGGCTGGGGCGCGGGCCGCTGATGGCGACCCGGCGCACGGAGGAGCTGCTGCGGGCCGCGCTCGGGGTGCCGGACCGGATCGCCTACGCCCGCAAGCGGGCCGTACGGGGTCACCTGCCGCCGGGGCCCGAGCGGGCCGCGGAGGTCGCCGGACTGCACGCGCGGGCGGCCGCGCTGGAGGGGTGGCCCGAGTCGCTGGAGCGGCTGGGGTGCGAGGTCCGCGACCACGTGGAGGCGTTCGGGCTGGAGGGGATTCCCCTTCCCGATCGGGTGATCTCCGAGATGGTGGCCGGCGGGACCGTCGCCGGGCGGCTCGTCGCCGCGGCCGGACCGGATCTGCACTTCGCCGACGGGCTGGTCGTCGACACCCGGCTGTTGGCGGGCTGGGAGTTGGCGGCCGCGGGGGAAGGAACCGCCACCGATGTGCCCGTGGCCGGGATCCCGGCGGTCCTGCCGGGGGCGCCCGGTGGTCAGGACGGGCTGTTCTGAGCGCTGCCGGGCGCCGGGACCAAGGTCAAAACTTGGATCCCTTTGCCTTGCCGGGGCGGATTGCGGTGGACATGCCCGGCCCGGCTCGCAGAGGGTGTGGGCATGAGCATCCAGCCCGTACCGGCCTTCGAACCGCCGTATGTCATGAGTGTTTTCACGAGCGTCCGGACCGCTGACGACAGGGGGTACTCCGAGACCCTCGACCGGATGACCGAGCTCGTCGGCGCCAACCCGGGCTTCCTGGGCTACGAGTCCGCGCGCACCCCCGGCGGGCTCGGCATCACCGTCGGCTACTTCCGCGACCACGAGTCCCTCGCCGCCTGGCGTCGGGACATGGAGCACCAGGCGGCCATGAAGCAGGGCCGGGCCGACTGGTACGAGAGCTACACGCTGCACGTCGCGACGGTGGAGCGGAGCCATGGATTTGTCCGTGACCACGGCGACAGCTGAGGCCGTCCGGGCCTTCCGGGAGCGGCTCGGGGTGCCCGGGCTGGTCGACGTACACACCCACTTCATGCCCGGGCGCGTGCTGGACAAGGTGTGGGACTACTTCGACGCGATCGGTCCGCTGACCGGTGTCGCGTGGCCCATCACGTACCGCCACGAGGAGGAGCAGCGGGTCGCGCTGCTGCGGGAGTTCGGGGTCCGGGCCTTCACCTCCATGCTCTACCCGCACAAGCCGGCCATGGCCGCCTGGCTCAACTCCTGGGCCGCGGACTTCGCCGCCCGCACGCCCGACTGCCTGCACACCGCGACCTTCTTCCCGGAGGACGGGGCGGCGCAGTACGTGCGCCAGGCCGTCGGGGCCGGGGCACGGGTCTTCAAGGCGCACCTCCAGGTCGGCGGCTACGACCCCAACGACGACCGGCTCGACGAGGTCTGGGGGCTGCTCGCGGAGGCCGGTATCCCCATCGTGGTCCACTGCGGTTCGGGGCCCGTCGCGGGCAAGTACACCGGACCGGAACCGATCGCGCGGCTGCTGGCCCGCCATCCCCGGCTGCCGCTGGTCGTCGCGCACATGGGGATGCCCGAGTACGCCGACTTCCTCGACCTCGCCGGCCGGTACGCCGAGGTCCGGCTCGACACGACGATGGCCTTCACCGACTTCTCGGAGCAGTTCAGCGGCTTCCCGCCGCAGGACCGGGGCCGGCTCGCGGACCTCGGCGACCGGATCCTGCTGGGCACCGACTTCCCGAACATCCCCTACCCCTACGAGCACCAGCTCGCCGCCCTCGAGCGGCTCGGCCTCGGCGACGACTGGCTGCGCGCCGTCTGTCACGACAACGGCGCCCGTCTGTTCCGGCTGGCCTGAGGGGCGGGAGGGGTTTCTCAGTGAATTCACAGGTTCAGGCAAGAACGCTCTCAGAGGTGGCGGCCAGCGTGTACGCATGACTGCGACGACCACCTCCCACGCGTCCACGTCCGCCGGCAACCACACGGCTCTCGTCCGGCCCGACGGCCGCCCGTGCCGGGTCCTCGTCGTGGACGACGAGGCCGCCCTCTCCGAACTGCTCTCCATGGCCCTGCGCTACGAGGGCTGCGAGGTCCGCAGTGCGGGTGACGGGGCGGGCGCGGTGCGCGCGGCGCGGGAGTTCAGGCCGGATGTCGTACTCCTCGACATCATGCTTCCCGATATGGACGGGCTGGCCGTCCTCGGCCGACTGCGGCGGGAGCTCCCGCATGTCCCGGTGCTGTTCCTGACCGCCAAGGACTCGGTCGAGGACCGTATCGCGGGCCTCACGGCGGGCGGCGACGACTACGTCACCAAGCCGTTCAGCCTGGAAGAGGTCGTGGCCCGGCTGCGCGGCCTGGTCCGGCGCTCCGGCGCGGCGCAGGCCGCCCGCGGAGGCTCGGTGCTCGAGGTCGGAGACCTGCGGCTCGACGAGGACAGCCACGAGGTGAGCCGGGGTGGCCAGGAGGTCCACCTGACCGCCACCGAGTTCGAGCTGCTGCGGTACCTGATGCGCAACCCGCGCCGGGTGCTGAGCAAGGCGCAGATCCTGGACCGCGTGTGGTCCTACGACTTCGGCGGCCAGGCCAATGTGGTCGAGCTCTACATCTCCTACCTGCGGCGCAAGCTCGAGGCCGGCACCGGGCTCCCGTCGATCATCCACACCCGCCGGGGCGCCGGCTATCTGATCAAGCCGGCCGAGTAGTGGCCTTCCGGCTGCGTTCCCCGCGCTTCCCGTCCGGCCTGCGCTTCCCGTCCCGTCCGCCCGGAGGGGCCGTACGAGCCGGGTGGGCGGGACGGGGCCGTCGGCCCTGGTCCCTGCGGACCCGGCTGGTGGTTTCGGCCGTGGCGCTCATCGCCGTCGTGGGCGCGGCCATCAGCACCGTCACCACCCTCGCGCTGCGCTCGTACCTGGTCGACAAGGTCGACCAACAGCTGCGCGTCTCCGTGGAGATGGCGAGCAGGGCCCCCGGCGCGGGCAAGCCCAGCCGGGAGGGCAACCTCAACTTCGTGCTGGCGCCCGGGTCCCCGCTGGGGGCCGTCGGAATCAGGCTCGACCCCGCGGGGAAGGTCGTCGGCAGTGCGCGCAGCGACCGCAGCGCCGCCATCGGCGGGTCCGGCTACGACAGCCATCAGCCCCTCACCGAGCCTCAGGCGGCGGAACTCGTCCGGGCCGCAGGGAAGGCCACCGGCAAGGGCACCGGCAAGGCCGCCGGAGGGCGTCCGGGCTCGGTCGAGCTGCGCCTGCCCGGCCTCGGCGGCTACCGGGTACTGACCGGACCCGACGGGAACCTCGTCCTCGGCTTCCCGCTCGCCGAGGTCGACTCCACCGTGCGCACCCTGATCGCGGTGGAGGTCTGCGTCACCCTCGCCGGGCTGATCGCCGCCTCCCTCGCCGGACAGGCCCTGGTCGGCGTCGCCCTGCGGCCGCTGCGGCGGGTCGCCGTCACCGCCACCCGGGTCTCCGAGCTCCCCCTGCACAGCGGTGAGCCCGTCCTGCACGAGCGGGTCCCCGATGCCGAGGCCGATCCGCGGACCGAAGTCGGGCAGGTGGGCGCCGCCATCAACCGGATGCTGGGCCACGTCTCCTCCGCGCTCACCGCCCGGCAGCAGAGCGAGACCCGGGTCCGGCAGTTCGTCGCCGATGCCAGCCACGAGCTGCGCACCCCGCTGGCCTCGATCCGCGGCTACGCCGAACTGACCCGCCGCGGCCGGGAGGAGCCCGGTCCCGACACCCGCCACGCCCTCGGCCGGATCGAGTCCGAGGCCACCCGGATGACCGGCCTGGTGGAGGACTTGCTGCTGCTGGCCCGCCTCGACGCGGGCCGCCCGCTGTCCACGTGTGACACCGACCTGGCTCCGCTCGTCGTGGACGCCGTCAGCGATGCCCGCGCCGCCGGCCCCGAGCACCACTGGCGCCTGGAACTGCCCGACGAGCCCGCTCCGGTGCACGCCGATCCGGCCCGGATCCAGCAGGTCCTGGTCAACCTGCTGGCCAACGCCCGCGTCCACACCCCGCCCGGGACGACCATCACGGCGCGTGTTTCACGTGAAACATCCCTCGCCCCGAGGGCCAACGTTTCACGTGAAACATCCGCCATCCGGCTCCGGATCGAAGACGACGGGCCCGGGATCCCACCCGTCCTGCTGCCCCACGTCTTCGAGAGGTTCGCCCGCGGGGACGCCTCCCGCTCCCGTGCGGCGGGCTCCACCGGCCTCGGACTCGCCATCGTCCAGGCCGTGGTCTGCGCCCACGGCGGCCGGGTCGAGGTGCGCAGCGAGCCGGGCCGGACCTGCTTCGAGGTGCTGCTGCCCCTCGGCACGGCCGATGCCGCAGGTGGCCGCATCGCCGACGCACACGACTCACAGACGGGGCACAGGGTCAGCACACAGCGGTGACAGCCCCGGCCGGGAGGGTCGGAGCATGCCAACCGACACCTCTCCCGGAGCCCTCCCGGTGCGGGCGTCCCTCGCACCCGTACCGGGTGAGCCCGTCCTCGACGTGGTGATCCCCGTCTTCAACGAGGAGAAGGACCTCGGGCCCTGTGTGCACAGGCTGCACGAACACCTCACCCGGACCTTCCCGTATCCCTTCCGCATCACCATCGCCGACAACGCGAGCACCGACCGCACCCCCGAGGTGGCCGAGGCCCTCGCCGCCCGCGTCGCCGCAGTGCGCAGCACCCGACTGGAACAGAAGGGCCGCGGCCGGGCCCTGCGCACCGTGTGGTCGGATTCCGACGCGCCCGTGCTCGCGTACATGGACGTGGACCTCTCCACCGACCTCAACGCCCTGCTGCCGCTGGTCGCCCCGCTGATCTCCGGCCACTCCGACCTCGCCATCGGCACCCGCCTGGCCCCCTCGTCCCGGGTGGTCCGGGGAGCGAAGCGGGAGTTCATCTCCCGCGCCTACAACCTGCTCCTGCGCTCCTCGCTGTCCGCCCGGTTCAGCGACGCCCAGTGCGGTTTCAAGGCCATCCGGCGGGAGGTCGCCGAACGGCTGCTGCCGCTCGTGGAGGACTCCGGCTGGTTCTTCGACACCGAGCTGCTGGTCCTCGCCGAGCGGGCCGGACTACGGATCCACGAGGTGCCGGTGGACTGGGTGGACGACCCCGATTCCACCGTCCACATCGCCCGCACCGCCGCCGAGGACATCAAGGGGGTCTGGCGGGTGGGCCGGGCGCTGGCCGTCGGCGCGCTCCCGCTCGACCGGCTCGCCCGCCCCTTCGGTGACGATCCGCGCGATCGCACCGCCCTGCCCGGGGTGCCGCGCGCTCTGGCCCGCCGGCTGCTCGGCTTCTGCGCCGTCGGAGCCCTCTCCACCCTCCTCTACCTGCTGCTCTACTCCGCCGCCCGGACCGTGGCCGGGCCCCAGCTCGCCAACGCGGCCGCGCTCCTGCTTTCCGCCGTCGCCAACACCGCCGCCAACCGCCGGCTCACCTTCGGCGTCCGGGGCCGCGACCGTGCCGTGCGCCACCAGGCCCAGGGGCTCGTGGTGTTCGCCATCGGTCTCGCCCTGACCAGCGGCTCGCTCGCCGCGCTGGCGGCAGCGGGCGGCGGTGCGGCGCACGGCACCGAACTGGCCGTCCTGATCACCGCCAACCTCGCCGCCACCGTGCTGCGGTTCCTGCTCTTCCGCGCCTGGGTCTTCCCCGAACGGCGCGTCACCCCCGCGAAGGACGCCTCCTGATGACCACGGCAGCACTGCCGCTCCACCCGCCCGCCCTGGCCGCCAGGGCGCACGCCGACCGGCCGCGCTGGGAGCGCCCCGCCCTCACCGGGCTGCTCGTCGCCACCGCCGTCCTGCTGCTGTGGGACCTCGGGGCCTCCGGCTACGCCAACTCCTTCTATTCCGCCGCCGCCCAAGCGGGCAGCGAGAGCTGGAAGGCCTTCTTCTTCGGCTCCTCCGACGCGGGCAACTCCATCACCGTCGACAAGCCCCCGGCCGCCCTGTGGCCGATGATGCTGTCGGTCCGGCTCTTCGGGCTCGGCGCCTGGCAGATCCTGGTGCCCCAGGCGCTGATGGGCGTGGGCACCACCGCCGTGCTCTACGCCGCCGTGCGCCGCCAGTTCGGGCCGGCGGCGGCGCTGATCAGCGGAGCGGTCTTCGCGCTCACGCCCGTGGCGGCGCTGATGTTCCGCTTCAACAACCCCGATGCGCTGCTGGCCCTGCTGATGACCGTCATCGTGTACTGCGTACTGCGGGCCCTCGACGGGGCGCACACCAAGTGGCTCGTGTGGGCCGGGGTCGCGGTCGGCTTCGCCTTCCTGACCAAGACCCTGCAGGCGTTCGTCATCCTGCCGCCGCTGGCCCTGCTGTACGCGTTCTGCGCGCCGACCCGGCTGCGCAGGCGCCTCGGGCAGCTGCTGCTGTCCGGGCTCGCGATGGTGGCGGCAGGCGGCTGGTGGGTGGCGATCGTCGAACTGTGGCCCGCCGCCTCCCGCCCGTACATCGGTGGCTCGCAGACCAACTCCTTCCTGGAACTGACCCTCGGCTACAACGGTCTGGGCCGGATCAACGGCGAGGAGACCGGCAGCGTCGGCGGCGGCGCACGTCCCGGCGGCGCCGGTGGCGGCGGTGGCGGCGGGGGGATGAGCTGGGGAGAGACCGGCATCGACCGGCTGTTCTCGTCCACCATCGGCGGCCAGATCTCCTGGCTGCTGCCCGCCGCCCTGATCCTGCTCGTCGCGGGCCTCGTGGTCACCTGGCGGGCCCGCCGGGCCACCGACTCGCTGGAGGGCATGGCCCGCGCGGCCTTCCTCGCCTGGGGCGGCGCCCTGCTGATCACCGGACTCGTCTTCAGCTTCATGCAGGGGATCTTCCACGAGTACTACACCGTCGCCCTGGCGCCCTTCGTGGCCGCGCTCGTGGGCATGGGAATCGCCGTCCTGTGGGAGGAGCGGGGTGGCCGGGCCGCGTCGCTGACCTTGGCCGGGACCCTCATCGTCACGTCGTACTGGGCGTTCGTGCTGCTCGGGCGCTCCACCGGGTACGCGCCCGGACTGCGCTGGGGGGTGCTCGTCGCCGGACTCGGCGCGGCGCTCGTGCTGCCGTTCGGCGCGCGGCTGGGCCGGCGTGCCGCGCTCGGCGTGGCGGCGGTCGGCTTGGCGGCGGCACTGGCCGGGCCCCTCGCGTACTGCCTGACCACGGTGGCCACCGCGCACACCGGGTC
>NZ_JAGGOW010000120.1 GCF_018614135.1 Streptomyces sp. ISL-66 | reverse complement strand
CCTCCGCCGCGCCCGGCCCCAGCCTGGGCTGAGGCCCGGTCGCGCGGCCTGCACGGCCGCGCGGCCTGCGCGGCCGACCCCGCCCCGGGGCACTGGGGCCCCCGGCCACCCCGCCTCAGGGCATGATCAGGATCTTCCCCCGCGCCTCCCCCCGGTGGAGCTGCTCGACGGCCCCGGCGGCCCCGTCGAGCGCGCAGGTGCTCTGGATGGCCGGGGCCAGCGATCCGTCCTCGACGAACCGCTTGAGGACCTCCAGGTCGGCCTGGCGTTCGGACGCGAAGATCCCCTTGAGCCCGTGGCGCACGAAGGGGTTCAGCAGCGCCGCCCGCAGCACCCGGTCGATGCCGCCGAGCCAGTTGCCACCGCCCTCGCCGCCGACGATGACGAGCGTCCCGCGCGGGGTCAGGGCGCGCCTGAGGTGCGCCAGGGTCCGGTTGCCCGCGGTGTCCAGGATCAGGTCGTAGCGGCGGACCCCGTCGGCGAACTCCTCACGGGTGTAGTCGATGACCTCGTCCGCGCCGAGCGAGCGCACCAGCTCCGTCTTCGTCGTGCTGCACACCCCCGTGACGTGGGCCCCGTACGCCTTCGCCAGCTGGACCGCGAAGGTGCCGACGCCGCCCGCCGCGCCGATGACCAGCACCCGCTGTCCGGGCCGGACGCGTCCCACGTCGCGGAGCGCCTGGAGCGCGGTGAGGCCCGAGATCGGGAGCGCGGCCGCCTCCTCGAGGGGAAGCCCGGTCGGCTTGTGCGCGAGCTTGTCCTGCCGGGCGCTCGCGTACTCGGCGAAGGAGCCCTCGCAGATGCCGAAGACCTCGTCCCCCGGGTGGAAGGCGGTCACGCCCCCGCCGACCGCTTCGACGCGTCCGGCCACCTCGCGGCCGCGTACGGGAACCTTGGGGGCGCGCAGTCCGAATCCCATGAGCCGCAGCAGGTAGGGGCGCCCGCTCATCAGGTGCCAGACGCCGGCGTCCACCGCGGCGGCCCGGACGGCTATGAGCACCTCGCCCGGGCCCGGTTCCGGCTTCTCGATGTCCCTGAGCTCCAGTACGTCACTGGAGCCGTACGTGTCCTGCACGATCGCCTTCACGGCGTCGTCCCTTCCTCGTCCGCGTACTGGAAGACCTGTTCGAGCGGCACCGCGAAGACGCGGGCGATCCTGAAGGCCGTTTCGAGCGAGGGCGAGTAGCGGCCCTTCTCGATGGCGATGACGGTCTGGCGGGTCACTCCGATGCGTTCCGCCAGGTCCGCCTGGGTCATCTCCCCGTGCTCGAAGCGCAGGGCCCTGATCCGGTTCGTGATGCCGGTCGCCTTCACCACGACTGGAACCCCCAGCGGTAGGCGGCGAGCTTCACGACGGATCCGAGCACCGCCGAGAGGACGAAGCCCAGGTAGATCGCATTGGAGATCCAGAACCGGTCCGCCCCCGCCATGGACAGGATCAGCGCGGCCACGGCACCGATGACGAGGAAGGACTGCCCGGCGAGCTCCCCGACGCGGCCGATCTCCTTGTCGCGCTGGTCCTTGGCATCGGCCTCGCCGGGCGATGCCGCCGCCACCGCGACGCTCAGGAGGATCGAGGCCGCGATGGCGCCGCCGACCGTCCAGAGCAGCGGGGCGACGTACGGGACCCGCACGAGCGGCATGCCGTCGCCGGCCCGGCCCAGCACGAGGGCCAGGTAGACCGCGTATCCGGCGACCGCGACCACCCCCATGATCCACGCGCGCTTCTCCTGGAAGGCCACACTCGCTCCTATGTAAAAGAACTTTGACATGAGGAATGTAAAACTATCCATACCTCGTGTCAATCATTTCTTACATCTCCCGAGCCGCGCGGGCTGACCGTGCGGATAATGATCTTCATGAACGACACGGCCGGCGTCGCCCGCACCCTGGAACGGATCTCCGGACACCGCAGCCGCTTCGACGCGCGCTTCGAGCGGTACTTCGACACCCTCGGGCAGCGGCTCGACCTCCCGCTGCCGAGCCGGTTCGCGCCGCGCTGCCTGGAGCTCCTGCGAGAACTGTCGACGCGCGGCGGCAAGCGCCTGCGGGTCGTCCTGCTGTACGAGGCGGCCCGGCTGGTGACCACGGAGGAGCTGCCGGGGCTGGCGGAGGCCGGGCTGAGCCTCGAGCTCCTGCAGACCCACGGGCTGGTCCACGACGACATCATCGACGACGCGCCCCTGCGGCGCGGCGGGCCGTCCACGTACTACGCCTACCGCCAGGAGCTGCCCGACGACCTTCCGGCCGCCCTCGGTCTGGCGGTGCTGGCCGGCGATCTCGCGGCCTTCCTCTCGATGCAGGTGCTGCTGGAGGCGGAGGTGTCCGTCGAGCTCCGCCAGGCCCTGCTGGCCGTCCAGATCCGGACGGCGGCGGAAACCGTGGCCGGGCAGATAGCGGACTTGGAGCGGGACACCCTCGGGAGCCCCGACGAGGGGTTCCTGCACGCCGTCACCGATTTCAAGAGCGCGCGGTACTCCGTCCTGGCGCCGCTGACCATGGGCCTGCTCGCCGCGGGCGAGGATCCCGCGCCGCACCGCGAGCGGCTGCACCGGTACGCACGCCTGGTGGGGATCGGCGAACAGATGCGGGACGACTTCACGGACCTGTTCGGCGAGAGCTCCCGGATCGGCAAGTCGACGGGGGCCGACATCCGTTCCGGGCGCCGCACGTACGCCGTCAACGCGGTCCTGGCTTGCGCGAGCGGGTCCGACGCGGCCCTGGTGGAAGCCGCGCTCGGCGACCCCGGCTGCTCCGACGCCACCATCGGCCGGATCCGGGAGATCGCCCGCGCGGGCGGCGCGGACCGGCGGCTGCGCGCCGAGTTCCGCCGCTACGCGCAGGCGGCGTCCGCCGAGGCCGCGTCCTGGGCCCCGTACTGGCGGGCGGAGGCCGTGGACTTCTTCCGGACCCTGCCGCTGTGGAGCATCGATCAGCCGGACGGGACGGACGAGACGACGGACAAGAGGACCGAGACGAGGACCGCGACGAGGACCGACGTAGCGACCCACGGGACCACGGACGCGATGAACGGGTCGGACGGGCCCGGCGCGACGGCCTGAGGGCGGCGGGACCCGCACGGGGCCGGCGGCTGCGGACCACCCACGCCGCACGGCAGCTTCGGTGCTCCCCCGGCGCGGCTCGCGCCGGGCGAGCCGGCCCGGCGGCCGGCTACCAGCCGAAGCGGCGGTCGACCTCGCGCTCGAACTCCTCGAAGGTGAGCACGCCGTCGCCGTCCAGGTTGGCCCGGTCGAAGAGGGCCGAGGAGGTGTCCGCGTCGCTCACGCCCCAGAAGGGCAGGTCGCCGGTGGCGGCGAGGGTGGGTCCCTTCGAGCGCAAGGCCGAGATCACCTCGGCGCGGGTCAGGACGCCGTCGCCGTTCAGATCGAGTGCGTCGAAGAGCTTGCGTGCCTTCGCGCTCATGACGTGGTCCTTTCGGCAGGAGGGGGCGGGGTGCGGTTCCGCCGGTACGACAGCCTACGACCCCCGTGGTCCGCCCCGCGGGCACGCCTCCCGAGACCTGCCCGCGGGGGACGGCGCACCTACCGCCCGCTGTCCGCGAGCACCGCGGGAGGGGTCTCGCGCTGGTGCGGGACGGGTGGGGGCGACGCGGCGAAGGACGTCTGGAGATCGTCCTGACGGAGCGCGACCGTCCGCGCGGGGGCCGGGATCGAGATGCCCTCCGCGCGGAAGCGGCGGTGCAGGCGCTTGATGAACTCGTGCTTGATCCGGTACTGGTCGCTGAACTCGCCGACGCCCAGGATGACCGTGAAGTTGATCCTGGAGTCCGCGAACGTGTGGAAGCGGACGGCGCCTTCGTGGTCGGGGAGCGCTCCGTTGATGTCGGCCATCACGCTGTCGACCACATCGAGGGTCACCCGCTCGACGTGCTCCAGGTCGCTCTCGTAGCCCACTCCCACCTGGACCAGGATCGACAACTGCTGTTCGGGCTGGGTGAAGTTGGTCATGTTCGTCCGCGCGAGGCGGCCGTTGGGGATGATCACGAGGTTGTTGGACAGGTTGCGGACCACGGTGTTGCGCCAGTTGATGTCGACGACGTACCCCTCCTCACCGCTCGTCAGACGGATGTAGTCGCCGGGCTGCACCGTCTTCGAGGCGAGGATGTGAACTCCGGCGAAGAGGTTGGCGAGGGTGTCCTGCAGCGCGAGGGCGACCGCCAGACCGCCCACGCCCAGCGCGGTCAGCAGGGGCGCGATGGACACGCCCACGGTTTCGAGTGCGACGAGCAGACCCATCGCGAGCACCACGACCCGCGTGATGTTGACGAAGATGGTGGCCGATCCGGCCACTCCCGTCCTCGACTGGGCCACGGACTGGACGAAACCGGCCACGACCCGGGCCGCGCTGACCGTCGCGAGGAGGACCAGCAGGGCGGTCAGGGACTGGTTCACGTATCCGGAGACCCGGGTGCTCAGCGGCAGGGTCGACGCGGACACCGCGGCGCCCGCGATGACGGCCGCCCACGGTGCGAGGGTGCGCAGCCCGTCGACGAAGATGTCGTCCCCGCTCCACCGGGTCTTGAGGGCGTGCTTGGCCAGCCACCGCACGAGGGCCCGCAGGAGCAGTCCGGCCAGGGCGCCGGCGGCCAGCGCGATGCCGGCGACCAGCCAGTCGTGCAGGACGAGGTCCCGGGTCAACGGACGCCCTCCGCCCCGTGCCGGACCGGGGTTGCTTCGACGGGCCCTGCCGGCCGTCGTATGAGGGGTGTGGTCACCTTGTCACCTGTCAGATCGTCGTGCGTGGAACCGCGTTCGGCCGTGTGTACGCATCCGGAACGGGCTGCCATCCTGCCTCATGACCACGACGGCGGCGCAGGTGGGCCGGTGCGTACGGTCCCTCGCGGCCGCCGGCGGCGCGCCGGGGCCTTCAGGGGGCCGTGGAGTCGGTCGCGCGGACGATGCCGTCGAGCTGGCCGTCGATCCAGGCCCGTCCCTCGGCGTCCCAGCCGAGCGGGGACGTGGACTGCGGTGCGGGGGGCGGTTGTTGACGCACGCGGCCGTTCTCCACGACCGCCCAGCCCTTGCCGCCGCCGGGGGTCTCGAGTTCGACCAGGTGGTGGTCCAGGTGGCCCGTGATCATCACGGCCATGAGGGACAGGTACTCGCCCCGCAGGTCGGGGGTGAGCTCGCCCTCTCCCGGCACTTCGAGCAGGACCTGGTGCTCCTCGGCGAGCAGCGCGCAGGCGGTCTGGACCGCCCTGACGAGCGCCTCGAACCGCTCCCCGCCCAGGCGCGTGCGCAGGAACTCCAGGTAGGAGCCCAGGACATCGGGCTCCCGGCCGTCTCCGGGATCCGCCGGGTCCGCCGGATGGTGCTCGATCATGCTCCCATCCCTTCCCCAACGGCCGCGGCCCTTCGCAGTGTAGGCAGTGGCCGCCCCCTCGACGGCGGTCTTCGGCCACCCGGCGGCCCTTCCGTGAACCCACGGCGCCCCGGGCGCCCCGGGCACCCCCCGGGCACCCCAGACGGAAGCGACTATGCCGATTGCACATTCCGAATGAATGGCATTTTCGGCAATTCCGGGATGGATTCCCCGGGTTGGGCCGCCCTACATTGACAGTCCGCTGCACCCTGAGGGTAAATTAGTTCACGCGTGGCCTGATGTGGTCACGCATGGGCAGGATCAGGCCACTCGGCGACCGGTTTATTCCGATCGCCACCAGGTGCCTCCGAGGCGACACCGCAGCAGAGGGGCGTTCGGGGTCGCGGGTGGAATGCGCGACCGTGTATTGAGCGGGTATTGACCAATCCGACTCTTCCGTGGGGGATCAATGGCCCGACTCAGTTCTTTCTCCGTTCCCGATTTCCACCTTCCCTTCGGGAACTCCAAGCATCCGCAAGCCGCCCGCGCCAACGCCGAAGCCACCTCCTGGGTGCTGGGTCACGAGCTCGTCACCGCCGCCGCCGAGGAGTTCTCGGGCATCGGCGTGGGACACCTCGCCGGCCGGGTGAGCGGCGAGGTGCCCTACGAGCGCATCGTCCTGCTCGCCGAGTGGATGGCCTGGTCGTTCGTCCTGGACGACCAGCACGACCACCTCATCAGGGCGGGCGACCTGGCGGCCTGGCGGCCCATCACCGACGCGATCACCAGCTACCTGGAGACGGGACGGACCGGGGACCACGCACCCGGCCGAAACCCGCTGGTGACGGGATTCGTCGACCTGTGCGACCGGATACTGGCCGGCATGTCCGAGGGGACCGCGGCCCGTTACCGCGCGCATGTGCCGCTCATGCTCCACTCCCTCGACCAGGAAGCGGGTAACCGCGGAAGCGGCGGACGCCAGACGGTCCAGGAGTACGTGCTCATGCGCCGGCACAGCTCCCAACTGCTGCCGATGATGGACATGGTGGAGGCCGGACTCGGGATCGACCTCCCGCAGCACGTCCACGACCTCCCCGAGTACCGGGCGGTCGTCGCCAGCGCGGTGGACATCATCTCGTGGGGCAACGACGTGTTCTCCCTGCCGAAGGAGCACGCCTGCGGGGACACCAACAACCTCGTCTCCCTCATCTCCTCCTGGGAGAACTGCTCCCTGCCCGAAGCCGTCCGGGCGGTCGAGGGCCGCATCCAGATCCGCATCGAGCAGTATCTGGCCGAAGAACGCAGCCTGTTCCAGGCCATGGACGCTCTCCCCGGGACGGACGCGGCCCTGCGCGACGCGGTCACCCGGTGCGTGCGCAGCTACGAGGACTGGATCATCGGCGCCGATCTGTGGCAGCGTTACGAGTGCACGCGGTACAGCGACGAACGGTTCGCGGCCGGGCTGGAGTCTGCGTACACCCGCCCGGATCTCGTATCCGTGGCATGACAGGGAGTCCATCCATGGCACATGCGGAGCAGTCCGGCCCCGCGGTCCAAGCTCCGGTGGCCCCGGGACGGTTACCGCTCCTGGGGCACGCCCTGCAGCTGTGGCGCCAACCCATCGCCTTCCTGGAGTCCTTGCGGGAGCACGGCGACATCGTCCGGCTCGACATCGGCACCTGGCCCGTCCACGTCCTGACGAGCCCGGAGCACGTGCACGCCGTGCTGGTCCAGCAGGCCCACCGGTTCGGCCGTGGACGGATCTTCGACCGGCTCCGCCCCGTGTTCGGCAACGGCATCGTGACGACCGACGGCGACTTCCACCGCAAACAGCGCCGGATGATGCAGCCCGCCTTCCACCGGAACCACATCGCCGAGTACGCCGAGGTGATGTGCCGGCAGGCGGAGGCGATGTCCGCGTCGTGGACGGCCGGCCGCGAGATCTCCATGGTCACGGAGGCGCGCGGGTACGCGATGTCCTCGGTCGCCGAAATGATCTTCTCGGGCGATCTGAGCCGCTCCGCCGTGGAGGAGGTGCACCGCTCGCTGCCCATCGTCCTGGAGGGCATGCTCGTACGGGCTGTCATGCCCAAGTCCCTGGACCGGCTGCCCATCCCGTACAACCGGCGGTTCGACGCGGCCGCCGCCCGCCTGCGCCTGATCATCGACGAGGTGATCGCGCGGTACCGAGCCGAGGAGAAGGGCGGGGGCGAGGACCGTCACGACCTCCTCTCCCTGCTGCTGTCCAGCGTGGACGCCGAGACGGGTTCGTCGATGGGCCCCGAGCAGGTCCGGGACGAGGTCATCGCCATCATGTTCGCCGGCACGGAGACCTCGGCGACCACGCTCTCCTGGATCTTCCACGAGATCGGCCGACACCCCGAGGTGGAGAAGCGCCTCCACGCCGAGGTCGACGCGGTCGTGGGGGCGCGCCCGGTCCGGCCCGAGGACATACCCGCGCTGACCTATACGAACAACGTCTTCCAGGAAGCACTGCGCCTGCACTCGCCGCTGCTCTTCACCCGGCGTGCCCTGGCACCCCTCACACTCGGCGGCGTATCGATCCCGGCCGGCGCCGAACTGGCCTACAGCCCCTACGCGTTGCACCGGGATCCCGTACTCTTCCCGGACCCCACCGTCTTCGACCCGGACCGCTGGCAGCAGGGCGCGAGCGAGCGGGCCCGTACGCACAGCTACGTCCCGTTCGGGGCCGGCCAGCACAAGTGCATCGGCGACTCGTTCGCCGTGGCGGAGATCTTGACCGCGGTGGCGACGGTGGCCTCGCGGTGGCACCTGGCCCCCGCGCCCGGGGTCACCGTCCGCGAACTCCCCGCGGGCATCCCGCAGCCCAGTGAGCTGCCCATGATTCCCGTGCCGCGCAGGGTACAGGGCTCTTCCCGTACGGGTGATGAGATGCCGCAATAGTGTGCTGAAACACCCGCAACTCCCCCTCGGGCCCGTACACTCGGCCGCACGCGCTGGAGGGGGCTACAGATGTCATACGTCACGGAACCCAGAGGCTGGGATTCCCAGCCACTGCTGGAACGAGAGTCCGAAGTCCTCGCGATCCAACGCGCGGTGGACCTCCTCTGCGGCATCTCGGCCAGAGGTCCGGCCACCCGGCTCGGAGGCGTGCTGACCTTCGCCGGATCGGCCGGCATAGGCAAGACCACCCTGCTGAACGAGGCCCGCCGGCATGCCGGCGAACGCTCCTGCACCGTGCTCTTCGCACGCGGCGGCGAGCAGGAGCGGCAGGTGCCGTTCCACGTGATGCGCCAGCTCATCCAACCGGCCCTCGCCGCCATGAACGAGGACGAACGGCGTGACGCCCTCGGCAACTGGTACAGCATCGTCGCCCCCGCCCTCGGGCTGACCGCCGCGCCGAAGGGCCCGACGGGACCCGATCCGCAGGGCGTGCGCGACGGCCTCGACTGGGTGGTCACGCACTTAGCGGTACGCAACGCCCCCGTCGTCCTCATCGTCGACGACGCGCACTGGGCGGACTCCGAGTCCCTGACCTGGCTGACCTCCTTCGCCGCGCGGGCGGAGGAACTGGCCATGCTGATCATGGTGGCCTGCCGTCCCGACGAGATCCCGGCCGACGCCGGCTCGCTGCGCGCCCTGATGGGGCGCCAGGGGAGCCGTCCGCACGAGCTCGCTCCCCTGACGACGAGCGCGGTGGCGCGCATCGTGCGCGACGCCCTCGGGGAGAGCGCCGACGACGTGTTCTGCCGGGAGTGCTGGGCGATCACCGGCGGAAACCCCTTCGAGGTCGTCGAGTTGGCCATGAAGGGCCGCGATCGCGAGCTGAAGCCGCACCAGGAGAACATCCCCCAGCTCCGCGACCTGGCCTCCGCCGTCAAGGGCAGCGGCCTGATCGACCGGCTCGAACAGCTGGGACCGTCCACCGTCCGCTTCGCGTGGGCCGCCGCCGTGCTCGGCACCGCGGTCCCGATCGGCATCGTCGGAGGCGTCGCCGCCCTCGGTGAGGCGCAGGCCGCCGAGGCCATCGACCAGCTGCGGGGCGCGCGCATCCTGACCGTCCTCACCAGCGTGCGGCGCAAGGAGGTCGTGGAGTTCTTCCACCCCCTCATCGCCACGGCCGTGTACCGGTCGATTCCGCCCGGTGTGCGCGTCGCCATGCACGGAATGGCCGCCCAAGCCCTCGTCGACGACGGCCAGGGCTCCGCGGTCGCCGCCCGCCACCTGCTGGAGATGCATCCGGACGGCGACCCGTGGGTGGTGCAGCAGCTGCGCCAGGCCGCGCGCGAGAGCTTCTCCGCCGGCGCCCCCGACGCCGCGCGCCGCTATCTGGCCCGCGCGCTGCGCGAACCCCCGGACGTCGAGGACAGGGCCGAGGTCCTCTTCGAACTCGGATCCGCCAACCTCCTGCACGATCCCGCGACCACGATCAACCAGCTCAGGGCCGCCCTGGAAGAGCCCAAGACCGACCAGGGCCTGCGGGAGGCGATCACCTACCGGCTCGCCCAGGCACTCGCCCACACGGGCCAGCTGGCGGAGGCGGCCGGACTCCTCGCGGAGGAGGCCCGGCGCGCCACGAGCTCCCGGACGCGGCTGCGCATGCAGGCCGAGCAGTTCAAGTGGAACTCCGTCCGGGTCGACGAGGAGAATTCACCCGGCCGCTCCCGGCTCCTCTCCCAGTTCGCCAAGCGGCTCACCGGCCGCGGTCTGCCCGAGCGGCACATCCTGGGCCTGCGGGCCTGGGACGCCGCCATGCGCGGCGAACACGCCTCCACCGCCCTGGAGTACGCGCAGCAGGCGCTGGACGGGGGCATGAGCTGGACCGACCAGGACTTCGGCTTCGAGGTGCCGGCCGTCGTCGCGGTCACGCTCATGTACTGCGACCAGCCGGGCCGGGCCGAGGACCTCTTCAACACGGCGATCCTGGAGTTCGAGGCGAAGGGCTGGCGCGGCGCGCACCTGTCGTTCGTCTACACCTTGCTCGGCTACGTCCGCTACCGGCGCGGGCGGCTCGCCGAGGCCGAGGACTTCGTACGCAACGGCCTCGCGATCGCCGATCGCGTCGGACACGGGATCCCGGCACAGTGGTACGCGGTCGGAACCCTCATCGAGACGCTGCTCGCCCGCGGGAACACCGCGGAGGCCCAGCGGGTGGCCCACACCTACAAGCTCGCGGACGGCTTCCCCAACGCGGTGGTCTACCCCGACCCGCAGGCCGTGTGGGGCAAGCTCCTCCTCGCCCAGGGCAGGATCGAGGAGGCGGAGCACCACCTGACCGCGGCGGGCAGGCGCCTGGACCTGCGCGGTACGCGCAACCCCTCGTGGAGTCCCTGGCAGCTCGACCTGGTGCTCGCCCAGGCGACGCACGCACCCGAGCTGGCACGCGCCACGGCGGCCGAAGCGGTGTCCCGGGCCCGCGCGTTCGGAACGTCCAGCGTGATCGGTCATGCGCTGCGCGTCGCGGCGGCGGCCACGGACGCCGCCCAGGCGAGCGGTCTGCTGCAGGAGGCGGTGGACCACCTCGAGCAGTCACCGGCCGCCTGTGAACTCGCCCACGCGCTGATCGACCACGGCACGGCCCTGCACACCATCGGCGACCCGCACCTGGCGGCCCAGCAGGTCTACCGGGGCATGGAACTCGCCGCCGCCTGCGGGGCGGACGGACTCGCGAGCCGGGCCCGCGCCCTGCTCGCGTCGGCCGGTCTGCGCCCGCGCCGTCTGCACGCCTCGGAGCAGGACACCCTGACCGTGGCGGAGCACACGGCGGCCGGGCACGCCGCGCTCGGCCTCGACAACCGGGCGATCGCCACGGCGATGCACACCGACCCCCAGGCGGTCTCCGAGCTGCTGTCCGCGGTCTTCACCAAACTGGGGACCGACCGGCTCGGACTGCACCGGGCACTCGAAGTCTGACCGCCCGGCCGGCCCCCCTCGCGGGGGCCGGTTCCGGGCGCTCCGAGAGCCTGTGGCCGTGCAGCCAGGAGACCTTCTCGTACAGGTCCTCCTCGCTCAGGGAGCGCAGCATCGC
The DNA here is from genome assembly GCF_018614135.1 of Streptomyces sp. ISL-66. Lineage (GTDB taxonomy): Bacteria > Actinomycetota > Actinomycetes > Streptomycetales > Streptomycetaceae > Streptomyces. The sequence goes on along the minus strand of NZ_JAGGOW010000120.1, from coordinate 53,349 downwards.
GTTGCGCTCCAGCGCGGCCCCGCCGGCGGGGTGGTAGAGCCGCGTGCCCATCTCCCTGGCCAGCAGCTGGACGCGTGCGGTCCGCTCGCGCCGTTCCGCGTTGTACTTCTCCAGGCGCTGCGCGACGTCGGCCTCGGTGGCGTCGCCGAGCACCTCGCCCAGGACCACCGCGTCCTCCAGGGCCTGGCACGCGCCTTGGGCCGCGTACTGGAGCATCGGGTGGGCGGCGTCGCCCATCAGGGCCACCCGGCCGTCCGTCCAGACGTCGACCGGGTCGCGGTCGCAGAGCACCCATTGCCGCCAGCCCTCGCCCAGTTCCAGCAGGCGCCGTCCGGTCGGGCCGAGTTCCGGGAAGCGGTCCAGCACCGCCGCACGGTCCGTGGGACGTCCCGCCACGGGCTCGCGGGCGCCGTCGTCCACGGTCGCGGCGAGATTGAGGTACTCGCCGCCGCCGATGTCGTAGTGGACGAAGTGCCAGCGGGGGCCCGCCCACAGGGTCACCGCGTTCCACCGCAGGTCCTCCGGCACCCTTCCGATCGGTATCACCGATCGGAAGATGGTGTGCCCGCAGACCCGGGGCGGGCCGTCGCCCACGAGTTGAGCGCGGACGGCGGACCGGATGCCGTCGGCCCCGACGAGGAGGTCCCCCGTGAACGTCCGGCCGTCCCCCGTGCGTACGGTGACTCCCGCCCTGTCCTGCGCGTAGCGCCGTACGGCGGCCCCCGTCACCAGGCCGACGCCTTCGGCCGCCCGGCAGGCCGCGAGCAGCGACTGGTAGAGGTCGCCGCGCTGCACCACGGCGTAGGAGTTGCCGAACCGCCGGCGGTAGCACCCCTTGAGCGGCATGACGGCCACCTTCTCGTCCGTCGTGCCGTCCATGAAGCGGAGCTCTTCGATGAACACCGCCCGGTGGCGCACGGCCCGGCCGACGCCCAGGAGGTCCAGGGCGTGGAAGGCGTTCGGACCGAGCTGGATGCCCGCGCCGCTCTCGGCGAGGGCCTCCCCGCGCTCGACGACGGTGACGCGGTGTCCCCGCCGGGCGAGGGAGAGTGCGGTGGCGAGCCCGCCTATGCCGCCGCCGGCGACCAGTGCGTGAGCCATGTCGTTCCCCGTGTCCCTTCTCTTCCGAGCCTTCGGTGGATTCGGCGCATTCGGCGCATTCGGCGTGCCTGACGTACTTGGTGTACTTGGTGTATTTGGTGTACTTGGTGCATCGCGACTACCGCGGGCATGACCGCAGCGCCTCCGTGAGCAGGGATCCGATGATCCGCGGCCCCTCCCGGGTGAGCACGGATTCCGCGTGGAACTGCATCGAGGCGAAGTGCGGGCCGAGCAGGGCGTGCACCTCGCCGGTGTCCCGGTCCCGGCTGACCTCGATCCGGCCGAAGGCGGGGTGTTCGATCACGTCGTCCTCGGCGCGGGCGGCGAAGGTGTTGTAGAAGCCGACCCGTTCGCTGCGGCCGAAGAGGTCGATCTCGCGCTGCACGCCCTGGTTCGGGACCGGGCGCCGTTCCAGGCTCAGCCCGAGCCGCGCGCTCAGCACCTGGTGGCTCAGGCACACGCTCAGGAAGGGGCGGCCCGCCGCCAGCAGCCGGGACACCGCCGACCAGAGGTGGGCGATCTTCGGGTGCAGCACCTGGCGGGGGTCGCCCGGTCCCGGTCCCAGTACCACGAGGTCGTACGCCCCCGTGTCGTACTCCTCGTCGAAGCGCCGTACGGTCACCTCGACGCCCAGGGACCGGATCTGGTGGGCGAGCATCATCGTGAAGGTGTCCTCGGCGTCGATCACGAGCATGCGGCGGCCTTCCAGCGCGCCCGTCTCGGGGATCGCGCCGTCCGGCTCGTCCAGCCAGAACGCGGCGACGGCCCCGTTGCGGGCGGCCAGCGCGGCGCGGACGTCGGGATGGCTCGCGAAGCGGCTGGGCGCGGGCTCGGTGAGAGCGGCGAGCAGCCCCGACACCTTGGCCCGTGTCTCCCGGGCCTCGGACTGCGGATCGGAGTGGCGTACGAGCGTGGCCCCGACGCCGATCCGCAGCCGGCCGTCCGCCGAGATGTCGGCGGTCCGGATGAGGATGGAGGAGTCGAGGGTCCGGGCGCCGGAGGCGTCGCGCCCGACGAGCGCCGCCACGCCGCTGTAGTAGCCGCGTCCGTTCGGTTCGTGGCGGCTGATCACCTTGGCGGCGTTCTCGAGCGGCGAGCCGGTCACCGTCGGGGCGAAGAGGGTCTCGCGCAGTACCTCGCGGACGTCCCGGTCGGTGCGGCCCTTGATGAGGTACTCGGTGTGCGCCAGTCGAGCCATTTCCTTGAGGTAGGGGCCGACGAGCCGTGCGCCGGAGGGGCAGACGCGGAGCATCATCTTCAGCTCCTCGTCGACGACCATGTACAGCTCGTCGGTTTCCTTCCGGTCCGTGAGGAAGGACATCACCCCGTCGAGCGTGGGGCCGGTCTTGGGATAGCAGTAAGTGCCGCTGATGGGGTTCATGACGGCCGTGCCGCCCTGCACGCTGATGTGCCGCTCGGGTGTCGCGCCGACGAGTACGCGGTCCCCGGTGTGGATGAGGAAGGTCCAGTAGGCGCCGCTCTCGCGTTCCAGGAGCCGGCGGAAGAAGGACAGGGCGCCGATGGTGGAGAAGCCCGGCAGCCAGGCCGTGAACGTCCGTTTGATCACGAAGTTCGCCCCCTGGCCGGTGCCGATCTCCTCCGCGATGACCCGGCGCACGATGTCCGCGTACTCGGCGTCCTCGATGTCGAAGGCGTCCTGGTCGACTTTGACCGGCTCGTTCGGCAGCCGGCTCAGGGCCGCGGCGAGCGGGAGCGCCTCCTGGTCGGTGATCGTCATCGCGATGAGCGGTTCTCCGTCGTCGTGGGCGGCGAATCCGCGCTCGGTGATCTGCCGGTACGGGACCAGCGCGAGCAGTTCGTGAGCGCCTCCGGGCGCCGCGGAGGCGGCTTCGGGAAGCGGCAGGTCGGCGAGGGCGGGGCAGGGGGCCGCGTCGCCGAGCAGCACCTCCAGCGTGTCCGGGCCGGTGGTCTCCGGTCGGTGCAGGAGGGCGTAGGCGGTCACGGTGCCGTCCAGGACGCGGGCCAGCAGGTCCCGGGCGTCGCCCCGGGCTCCGTCCGGGACGGCGGCCCCGGTGACGTTCCGGACGGCATCCCGGGTGAGGTCCGGCCCGGCCACGATGGGCCGGTTCGCCCCGGTCACCGCGGTCCCTCCGCCGGTACCGCCTCCAGGGACGCGCACAGGGACGCGGTGGTGACGACCGCGGCGCACCGCTGGGCCGCGTACTCCAGGGCGAGCCGGTGATGGGCCTCGGAGAAGTCGGCGACGGCGTCGGCCACCAGGAACGGCTGGATGTCGTGGGTGAAGGCGTCCACGGCGGTCATCAGGACGCCGACGTGCGCGTAGACGCCGCAGAGGATGAGCTGGTCCCGGCCGTCGGCGCGCATCCGTTCCAGGAGCTCCGTCCGGAAGAACGCGCTGTAGCGCCATTTGGTGAACACCCAGTCGTCGGCGGCCGGTTCGAGGGCCTCGACGACCCGGCGGTGTTCGGGCGCCGTCCGCATGCCGGGCCCCCAGAAGTCCACTAGGAGGCCGCGCTGTTGCGGGGTCATCCCGCCGGGCTGTGCGGTGTAGGCGACGGGGACGCCGAGTGCGGCGCAGCGCCGGCGCAGCAGCGCCGCGTTGCGGACGAGGGGGGCCCCGGGCGAGGAGTCCCGGGGGAAGGCGTCGAGGAAGTACTCCTGCATGTCGTGGACGAGCAGCACGGCCCGGCGCGGGTCGGCCTGCCAGTCCACGACGGCCGGGGGAAGCTCGCCGGGCAGGGGCAGCGGGTAGGGGGCGATGGAAGGTATGCCGGCCATCAGTACACCTGGGCTCCGAGGGTCGCCCCTCCGTCGACGGTGAGGTCGTGCATCGTGATGTGTCCCGCCTCTTGCGACAGCAGGAAGCGGACGGCGTTCGCGACGTCCTGGGGGCTGGCCACCTTGCCCAGCGGAATGCCCACCCGGTACGCGGCCGGGTCCCCGGCGACGGACGCGGCGGCCGCGTCCCCGGCGGAGTGCATGCCGTGCAGCATCGGGGTGTCCGTCGAGCCGGGGGCCACGAGGTTGCATCGGATGCCGTAGCGGGCGACTTCCAGGCCCAGGCACTTGGTGAAGGCGCTCGCCGCCGCCTTGGAGGCGGCGTAGGCGGCCATCTCCGCCCGGGCGGTGCTCGCCGCGTTCGATCCGATGGTGACGATGGCGCCCCGGCGGCGCGGGATCATGCGGTCGACGACCGCCCGGGACATGAAGAAGACGCCGTTCGTGTTGACCGCGAAGGTGGTGTGCCAGTCCTGGTCGCTCAGCGCGCGGGCCTCTGCCAGCCGCAGGACTCCGGCCGCGTTCACGAGGTAGTCGATCGGCCCGGTGTCCCGCTCCACCTCGTGCACCAGGGCGTCGGCCTCGGCGCTCGACGTGACGTCGGCCGGGTGGGCCCGTACGGGCAGCCCTTCGGCGGTGAGCGCGTCGACCGCGGCGGACAGCCGGCCGGGGTCCAGGTCCACGGCGGCGACGGTGACACCTTGTTCGGCGAGCAGGCGCACCACGGCGGCGCCGATGCCTCCGGCCGCGCCGGTCACGACGGCGATCACGGCCGAACGCCCGGGCCGTGGTCCGCCGTGGCCGGCGCGCGTCCGCGTTGTCTGTCGGCCAGCCGCCGGACGCCCGCCGCGAACGGCGCGAGCGCCACCCGCAGGCCGCGGGCGAGCGACGGACTGACCCCGCCGATCCGCTCGATCCGTACCGGCGCCGCGTCGGGCCGCAGGGCCCGCCGTACCGACTCGGCGGCCGCGAGGCCCGAGCGCACGGCGCCCTCCATGCCGGCCACGCCGGGCGGGCCCGCGCAGAAGTCGCCGGCCAGGTGCACGTTGGCGAGTGCGGTCGTGTTCGCCGGGCGGTGCCGGTCGGAGCCGGGCCCGGGGGCGAAGAACGGCGCCCTGTCGTGGGGTTGGTAGCAGACGTGCTCGATGTCGTCCCAGGTGAGGACGGGTATGTAGCTCATGAGTTCCTCCACGAGGACCTTGACCGCCTCGTCCTCGGACAGGTGGGCGAGGTGCGAGACGCGGCCGACCACGCAGTTGAGGAGGCTGGTGTCGTGCCCCTCCCAGACCTGGCCGACGTCGATGAGGGTGATCGCGTGCGGAGATTCGACCAGTCGGACGTGGTCGGCGGGCATGCCCGGCAGTCGCCGACGCAGGTAGATGTGCAGTGCTCCCAGCGGTCGGGAGGTCAACTTCTCGACTCCGTAGGCCGGTTGGAGCGCGCCGGTGACCGCGCCGCCGAACACGGCCAGCCGCCCGTGCGGGACCGCCAGCACCACGTGCCCGTCGACGGCCTCGGTCACGGCGGCGCCGTCACCGCCCGCGTCGCGCAGGGTGAGGGCGTTCAGCCGCCCGCCGTCCACGGAGACCTCCAGCAGTTCCGCGCCGGTGCGGACCTCGACGCCGGCCGCCTCCAGCCGTTGCCGGAACGGGCCGATGAACCATTGCTGGAGGTCACCCCTGGGCATCCTCACCTTGCCGGGGTGGCGGGCGAAGGCGGCGATGCTGCCCCGGAAGCCGGCGGCCGACACGGCGTGGCTCTCCGCGGCGCTGGAGGCGACGAAGAGGTGCTCCACGTCGGCTATCGCCGTGTCGGTCAGGTACCAGCGGCTGTGGAGGAAGGCGTGGAGGGACTCGTCGCGGGCGCCGGCGCCGCCGTACTTCTGGGCGAGCAGGTCGATCACCCCGTAGAGGAAGAGCAGTTGGTCGGCGACCGGGGTGACCACGGCCCGGAACGTGGGAAACTCCCCCGGCAGCAGCTGGTTCAGGCTCCCGGTCTCGCGCAGGTTCCCTTCGATGCCGAGCTCCGCGACGAGCCCCAGCGTGTTCAGGTACCAGGCGGGGAAGATGTGCACCCCGTGGTCCTCGACCCGGCCGTCGATCACCCGCGACCCGGCCATCCCGCCCAGCTCCGGACTCGCTTCCAACAGCCGTACGGGGATCCCGTACTTGCGGATGGCCCAGGCCGCCGTCATCCCGGCGAGGCCGCCGCCGACCACCGTCACGCCGCTCATCGCTGCTCCGTTCCCCGGGTGGCGGCCAGGTACGCCGACATGGCCATCGTGGGATAGATCAGGCGCAGCAGGCTGTCGCGCCAGTACAGGCCATCGTGGTGCACCACCCAGGTGTGCCACGGTTCGGCCCAGTCGCCGTCGTCCTGCTGGGTCCGGACCAGGAACTCCAGGCCGGCGCTCACCGGTTCGCTGTCGGCGTGGCCGGCGGCGACGAGCGCGAGCAGGGCCCAGCCCGTCTGCGAGGGGGTGCTGTCGCCGGTGCCGATCCAGGCCGGGTCGTGCAGCGCGCGGATGTCCTCGCCCCATCCGCCGTCCTCCTGCTGGTGCGCGACGATCCACTCGCACGCGCGGGCCACGGCCGGGTCGGTTCCCGGGATCCCGCAGGCGGTGAGTCCGGTGACGGCCGCGCTCGTGCCGTGCAGGTGGTAGCAGGCCCACCAGCCGGGCCACGAACCGTCGGCGTGCTGGTTGCGGCGCAGCCACTCGATGCCGCGCAGGGCGGCCGGTGTGCGGGCCCGGCCGTCGGCGCCGAGGGCTTCCAGGACGTGCCCGGTGACGTCGGCGGACGGGGCTTCGAGGAATCCGATGGCGGCCAGTTTGTCGCGTCCGGGCAGTCGCCAGCGGAGCGGCTCGAAGGCCGCCCAGCCGCCGTCATCGCACTGTTGGGACTCCATCCACCGGACGGCCCGCTCGCAGGCCTCGTCGACGGCGGCGTCGCTGCCGCGCGGGTGGTACCGGCGCAGCGCGGCCACCGCGAAGGCGGTGTCGTCGGCGTCGGGGTTGGCGTTGTTGGTGAACTCGTACGGCCATCCGCCGGCGACCGGGTCCTTGGTCAGGACGGCCCAGTCGCCCAGTTCGGTGACCTGGTTGGCGAGCAGCCAGCGCACCGCCGGGCCGGCCGCGGACTTCGCGTCGGGGCCGCCGGCGGCGGCGGTCGCGTTCAGGGCGAGGGCGGTGTCCATGACCACCGAGGTCCACATCTCCACCCTCCGGTGGCCGTCCTTCTCCACGACGTAGCGGTCGAGTCCCTCCATCGCGGCCTTGACGACCGGGCGGTCCTGTCCGAAGCCGACCGCGTCCAGTCCCATGACGACGTTCGCGGTCTGCGGCCAGTTGCCGCCCCAGCTGCCGTCCTGTTCCTGGGTGCGGACGAGCCAGTCGGCCGCCTTGCGGACCGCCCGGCGGCGCAGGAAACCGATCGGGTGGCGGGCGTACCAGTGGCTGAGGGTGGTGCCGATCCGCAGCGCGGCGGGCCTCGGGGGGCGGCGGCGGGTGCTGGGCCGGGCGAACAGTTCACCGATGCCGAATCCGGCGGGGACGACCGGGCGCTCGGCCATGAACAGGCTGTTGGCGACGACGATGCCGCGGGCGGCGGCGCCGATCTGGTAGATATTGCCGGGGAACCTGCTGGGCAGCAGGACGATCTCGGCCGGGATGAGCGGGATGTCGCGCCACGGCCACAGCCCGATCACGGCGAGCCAGGCGAGCATGATGAGGTTGTCGACGCTCTCGATGCCGCCGTTGCCGCGGATCGACCCGGCCGCCGCGCGCATCTGCGGCTCCCGCGGGTCGTGGCCGGCGAGGCGCAGGGCCACGTAGCAGAAGACGGAGAGCAGGAGCTCGTCGGGCCCCTTGTAGTAGGACGCCCAGCCGCCCGAGGCCGATTGTTCGCTGAGGATGGTCTTCGCCGCGGCGGCGACCGATCCGTCGTCCGGCAGTCGCAGGAAGTGGCGCAGGATGACTTCGCCGGATTCGCCGATGAGGCTGGTCTCGAAGTCACCCTTCCAGTGGCCGGCCGGGTCTTGGCGCTCTCGGAGCATGCCGGCGGCCAGGGCCAGGCAGCGGTCGACGCTCGCGGTCAACGCGATGGCCTCGGTGCTCATCACTGCATCCCTCTCGTCAGTTCGTAGGAGGCCGCGGAGTCGGGGCTCGGTGCCCCGGCACCGGCGGCCGCGATCTTCAGCTGGCGGACGTACATGAAGGCGGTGAAGCTCGCGCACAGCGCCAGCGCCGGGGCGCCGATGATGTACGCCCACACGTGGCGGATGCCGTGCCGGCGGGCCTCGACGACCATGAAGCCCGCCAGGGCCGCCCAGATCAGGAACAGGTCGGCGTAGATGAACCGGGCCGCCGGGTTCGTCAGTGCGTCGCGCAAGAAGGTGCGGACGACGCCGAAGGGGCCGTCGTGGATGTTGTCCACGACGAAGTCGATGGCCAGGGCCCCCATGGCGCAGGAGCCGGCGGCGGAGAAGAGTCCGTAGAACAGGCACAGGGCACGGTCCCTTCCGTGCACCTCACCGAGTCTCAGCACGTCGGCCTCCCGAGCCGTGGTCGCGGGTGTGGTCGCGGGTGTGGTCGTGTCCGTCGTCGTGGGTGTGCGCGTGAGGTGCACGGTCGTACCGGTAGTCGTCCAGGTCGAAGTGACCGGCCCGCCAGGCGGCCTCGTACCGCGTGGCCGGCCGGACGGCCGGCGCGTCCCCGCGCTCGTCGAGGTAGTAGGTGTTCGCGCTCCGGCAGCTCTCGTCGAGGAACACGGTGTTCGGCTGCCTGCGCAGCGTCCGGTGGAAGGACTCGTCGTGCTTCTCCGGCCGGACGGAGGCTTCCGTGGCACGCCGCCGCCGGGTCTCCGAGATCACGCGCAGTGCGTGGGTGACCTGGTAGTCGATCATTCCGAACCAGGACCCGCCGGTGAACGAGTACGGCCCGACGATGAACCACAGGTTCGGGAACCCCTTGACCGAACTGCCTTCGTACGTCTGGAAGCGCTCGGTCCGCCAGAACTCCTTGAGCTCCCGGTTCCCGGGGCCGTGCATCGGGAAGGGGGGCAGGTTCTCCAGGACGTGGAAGCCGGTGGCGAGGACCAGTACGTCGAGCAGCTGCTCCCCGCCGTCCGCCGTGTGGATGCCGGTCTCGGTGATCCGCTCGATGCGTTCGGTGACGAGCTCGACGTTCTCGCGGGTGAAGGAGCGCCAGTAACCGGCTCCGAACGACGGCCGCTTGCAGCCCAGTTTGTACGAGGGCGTGAGCTTCCTCATCAGCTCCGGGTCCCCGCCGACCTCGCGGCGCAGGTGGCGCCGTGACAGGGCTTCCCCGGCCTGCACCAGGAAGGGGAACTGCCGGTGGTAGATCATGGCGATCACGAAGCTGAGCTCCGTCACGGTGTCCGTGAGCAGCCTGACCAGGCGCTGCGTCCACGGCGCCGCCCGGAACAGCCGGCGGGCGGCGCGGGGCAGCGCGAAGTCCGGTTTCGGGAAGACCCAGATGGGGGTGCGCTGGTAGACGTGGAGCCGCTCGACGGCGGGGGCGATCTCCGGAACGATCTGCACGGCCGAGGCGCCGGTGCCGATGACGCCCACGCTGCGGCCGGTCAGGTCCAGTGACGGGTCCCATCGCGCCGTGTGCACGACCTCGCCCTTGAAGGAGTCCAGGCCCTCGATGTCGGGGGCCTTGGGCTTGGTGAGCCAGCCGGTGGCGCAGATGACGAACCGTCCGGTGGTGGAGGTGCCGTCCGCGAGGAACACCGTCCACAGGTGCTCCGACTCGTCGTACTCGGCCCGCACCACGCGCGCGTTCAGCCGCAGGTGGCTCTGGAGGCCGTACTTGCGGACGCAGTGCTCGGCGTACGCCTTCAGTTCCGCGCCGGGCGGGAAGGCCCGGGTCAGCGACGGGATGGGTTCGAAGGCGAAGGAGTAGGAGAAGGCGGTGATGTCCACGGCGACGCCGGGGTACTGGTTGGCGTGCCAGCCGCCGCCGATGCCGTCCTGCTCGTCGAGGACCGCGAAGTCCTCGATGCCGGCCCGGCGCAGGCCGATCGCCGTGCCGATCCCGGAGAACCCGGCGCCGATCACCAGTACTTCGTGGTCCGGTGTCACCGTCGCTCGCTCCTTCCGGCCGGTCACAGGACCAGGCCGATCGCGAGCAGGGACCCGTACGCGAGCAGCAGCACGCAGGTGTGCTCCAGCGCCGCTATCAGCTCGCTCCCGCGGGCCCCGCCGAGCACCCGGCGCAGCGGGAGGACGGCGAACGGGCCCGCGGCGAGCACGAGCAGCACCCCGGGTCTGGCGGGCACCAGGAGCAGTCCGGACGCGAAGGCGGCCCCGAGGCAGAGCACGTAGTAGGCGCGGGTGCGCCGGTCGCCGAGCCGCACCGCGAGCGTGATCTTGCCGGCGGCGGTGTCGGTCGGTATGTCGCGGAGGTTGTTCGTGGTCAGCAGCGCGCAGGCGAGCAGTCCGATGGGCACGGAGGCTCCGAGTGCGAGCAGGGGCACCCGGCCGAGCTGGATGTAGGCCGTGGCACATACGGCGATGACCCCGTGGAAGAGGAAGATGCTGATGTCGCCGAGTCCCACGTAGCCGTAGGGGCGGGAACCGCCGGTGTAGAACCATCCACCGAGCGCGCAGACCACCGCCAGTGCGAGCAGCCACCACGAGATCGTGAGGGCCATGACCACGCCGGCCAGGACGGAGAGGGAGTACAGGGCGGCCCCCATGCGCAGGACCTGCCGGGGCGATGCCTGCCCCGAGCCCACCAGGCGGACGGGGCCCACCCGTTCGTCATCGGCTCCCCGGACCCCGTCGCTGTAGTCGTTGAAGAAGTTCGTGCCGAGGACGAAGCCCAGGGCGAACAGCAGGGTCAGGGCCGCGCGCCACCAGCTGAAGTGGCCGAGCGACCGGGCGATCGCCCATCCCACGACGATCGGCGCCAAGGTCACGGGCAGGGTCTTCAGCCGGGCGCCGATCACCCAGTTCCGTACGGTGCCGCGGACGGTGTCCGGGTGGGCGCCGCCGCGGGCATGATGCTGATGGGTCGTCACCATTTGGTCCCCACTCCGAGGTAGAGCACTCCGGTGGGTTTGACGCGCACCATGCGGACCGCTTCGCGGCGGCCGACCAGGTAGCCGAGTCCGTCGCGCAGGCTCGGGCGCAGACCGTGCAGTGCCAGCTCCACCCCGTGCGAGCGCGCGACGGCGGTGAGCCGTTCCCGGTTGACGAAGAGGCGGTGGTCGTGGGTGCCGCGCGTCGGCCGGCCGGGCAGGGGGACGTTCTCGGCCAGGGTGATGGCGACCAGCCGGGCCAGCCGGGTGTCGGCGATGGTGTCGACGACCAGTGTGCCGCCGGGGCGCAGGACCCGGCACAGCTCCGCCACCACCCCGTAGGGGTCCGGCACGTGTTCGAGGCACTGTCCCGCCGTGACGACGTCGAACGAGCCGTCGGTGAAGGGGAGTCGGGCGATGTCGGCACGGAGGACGACGTCGAACCCGTGTCGGCGGGCCTCGCGGAGGGACTTGGCCGACAGGTCCACGCCGAACAGGCGGTAGCCCTTGCCGGCCAGGTGCGGACCGAACAGGCCGCCCCCGCAGCCGACATCGAGCAGTCGCGCCTGCTCGCGCCCGGCGGCAGGGATGAATTCCGCGCGGGCGCGCGCGATCCATCCGAGCGGCGCCAGCGGGCCGCGAGGGTCCCACCACTGGCCGGCGAGACCATCGTAGTCGCTGATGAAATCACTTCGGAGCCCTGACACAACCACCCTCCTGAATCGAACCGACCTGGCCCGCCTGGGCCTTGGCACTACCTGCGGCGAGCACGGCTCACGCGGTGTCGCACAGCGCTTCCTGGGCGGGGTGCTGGGAGGCGAGTCCGTCCACCAGATCGCGCAGACACCGCCGTACGACGGGAGCCCTGTGCACGAACGACGGATGGGATTCGACCGCGTCGAGGGCGTCCGCCATGTAGCGCCGCGCCACGTCGGCGGCCCGGGCGATCGAACCGGACTCGTGCATGGCGTCGATGATCGCCTGGCACTGCGGCGGGGAAATCGGCTGCTCGCGCAATACCGGAAGAATGCGGTCCGGATAATCCCGCACGGCATAGATCACGGGGAGGGTGTACACGCCGTTGAGTACGTCCTTAGCGGGCCGCTTTCCCGTGTCCCGGCTACAGATGTCGAGAATGTCGTCCCAAATCTGGAACGCCATGCCGAGATTCTGCCCGAAGGTCTCCAGGGCCGTTTGGGCCGCGATGTCCGCACCGGATTGCGAGGCCCCCATCAGGGAAGCCGTCCGTATGAGGCGTGCGGTCTTGCCCGAAATCGAAGTCAGATATTCCTCTTCGGTTCGGAGCGGATCGAAGAGCTGGCTCGTCTCCAGCATCTGGCCCACGCACAGGTCGATCAGGGTCTCCGCCATGGTCATCATGCGGGAGGCGCCGAGGGTGGCCGCGGCCTGCATGCAGCGCGCGAGGAGGTAGTCCCCGGTGAGCAGTGCGATGGCATCGCCGTACTTGGCGTTCGACGTGGGTCGACCCCGCCTGACCTGCGCCTCGTCGATCAGGTCGTCGTGGAAGAGGGTGGCGATGTGCAGGATCTCCACGATGGCGGCGCCGTCGATGACGCGCTGGGGGGTGACTCGGGCGGCGCCGCCCGGTTCGTCCTCCAGGAGGTAGGAGGACAGGAGCACGAGCGTGGGCCGCAGCAGCCGGCCCGTCTGCTCCACGGCGTACATGATCGGTTCGTGGATCCCCGGGTGCGGCGGCACCGCCAGCGAGTAGAGGCTTTCTCTGACTCGCTCCAAGTCGTCTTTGAGTCGTTCTTGAATTTGAACGAGTTCGCCGTCGGTCGGAAAGGTGCTTCCGAGCAGAGTCGAGGTCTCCTTCATTGACGTTTTCCTTCCCCCGAGACCTCCGTTCAGCCATTCGGCTGGCGAGGAGGACCGGCAAAGTCTCACGAAGGGTCTAGGTTGCCTCAAGTGCGGTGCAACCTTGCATGGGACATTAGGAGGAAGGATTGAGAACGAGTAGAGAATGGATGGCGACATGGAAAGCGTTTCCTCGGTACCCCGGGCACCTGGCGCGACGGCTCTCCTGGGGCACCTGCCCTCGTTCCTGCGGGCGCCGCTGGCCTTCCTGCGCGGCCTGCCGGCCCACGGTCCGCTGGTGGAGATCCGGCTCGGCCGCAAGCCCATCGTCGTGGTGTGCGATCCCGCGCTGACCCGCTCGGTTCTGGTGCAGGACCGCGTCTTCGACAAGGGCGGCCCCCTCTTCGAGCGGCTGCGCGAAGCGGGCGGGCAGGGTCTGGCCACCTGCCCGAGCGGGGAGCACCGCCGTCAACGCCGCCTGATACAGCCGGCGTTCCACCAGGGGCGCTTTCCCGGCTACGCCGGCATCATGACCGAGCGCATGGACGCCATCCTCGGGAGCTGGCACGACGGCCAGACCCTCGACCTCAGCGTGGAGATCCGCAAGATCGCGGCCGACGTGGTCATCTCCGCCGTCTTCGGCACCAGCCTGGAGAACGGCATCCACACCCGCCTGGCCACCGATTTCGACACCCTGCTGTCCGGCTTCACCCGGCACAGCCTCCTGCCGAAGCCGCTGCGCAAGGTGCCCACGCCCGGCAACGTCCGCTACGACCGGGCCACCAAGCGTGTGCGCCGTACCATGACCGGGCTCGTCGCCGAGTACCGCACACACGGCGCCGGCGATGAGACGAACCTGCTGTCCATGCTCATCTCGGCCCGCGACCCGGAGAGCGATTCGCCCGCTCTGACGGACGAGGAACTGGTCGACCAGGCCGTGACCATGTACTCCGCCGGTACGGAGACGACGGCGGGCTCGGTGGGCTGGGCGCTGTACCTGGCCGCCGTACACCCCGAGGTGCTCGGCCGCCTGACCGCCGAGGTCGAGGAGGTCCTCGGTGGACGGACCGCGGGCTGGGACGATCTGCCCCGGCTGACCTACACCCGGCAGGTCTTGAGCGAGGCCCTGCGGATGTACCCGCCCGGCTGGTTCCTGACCCGCCAGGTGATGGCGGACACCCGGCTGGGCCCGTACTCCCTCGCCGAGGGCACCACGATGGCCTACAGCCCGTACCTCATCAGCCACCTGCCGGCCCTGTACCCCGATCCGGAGCGGTTCGATCCCGACCGCTGGATCCAGCGCGGCCGGCAACCGCAAGTGCCCGTCACCGTGTTCGGCGGCGGCGCCCGCAAGTGCGTCGGAGACGAGTTCTCACTGATCGAGGGCGTCCTGTTGCTCGCCTCCCTCCTCAGCCACTGGCACGTCGACCTGCACCCCGGCAGCCTCACGCTCCCCCGCCTGCCCCAACTGACCCTGAACCCGGGCAGGATGGTGGCCACCATCACCACCCGTGGCCGCCGTGCCCCGCGCGCGGACCGACCGGATCAGGTGGCCCTCTGAGCCACCGGCCCGCCCCGGTCCGTACGTGCGGTCCGTACGTGCGGTCCGTACGCCGGCAGACCTCGGCGGGCCGGACAGGGACGACGACGCGGTCGGACACCACGGCCTCAGCCGACCTTGATGCCGATCACGCAGGTGTCGTCGTCCGTGTCGGAGCGGCTCGCGGCGAGGAGCCGGTCCAGCTGGACGTCCAGGTCGCCGACGCCGGCACCGGCGGCCGCCGCGGTCATCAGGTGTCCGAGGGATTCCTGGACCGAGCAGTCGCGCCGTTCCACCAGCCCGTCCGTGAACATCAGCAGGGTGTCGTTCGGTTCGAGGCGCACCTCCCGCTCGACGTAGGCGACATCGGGCAGGGCGCCCAGGAGGAGGCCCTCGATGAGCGGGAAGGCGTCGGCCTCGCCGTCGCGGACGAGTACGGGCGGCAGGTGGCCCGCGCGCGCCCAGCGCATCACCCTGGTGCTCGGGTCGAAGAGGCCGCAGACGGCGGTGGCCGTCACGTTCTTCGCCAGGTGATGGGTGACCGTGTTGAGCCAGGACAGCAGCTGGGCGGGGCCCGCGCCCGTGACGGCGAGCCCGCGCAGGGCGTTGCGCAGCACGACCATGCCGGTGGCCGCCTCGATGCCGTGACCGGCGACGTCGCCCACCGAGAGCATGATCAGTCCCGAGGGCAGGACCACGGTGTCGTACCAGTCTCCGCCGACGAGCGACTCGGTCTCCGCCGGCCGGTAGCGCACGGCGACCCGCAGGCCCGGGGCCTCGATGGCCGGCGGCGTGGGGGGCATGATGGCGTGCTGGAGCTGGAGGGCCAGCCGGTTGCGCTCGGCGGACTCGGCTTCGCTGTGGGCGAGTTGGTCCCTGGTCGCGGCCAGCGCGACCTCGGTCCAGTGCTGGGCGGAGATGTCCTGGTAGGCGCCGCGCACGGCGTGCAGCCGCTGGTCCGCGTCGAGCACGGGCTCGGCGATGACCCGGATGTGCCGGGTGATGCCGTCGAGCCGCTGGAGGCGGAAGTGGACGGAGGCGGGCCGGCGGTGGTGGAGCACGGCCCGCAGGAACCTGGCGAGTGCGGCGGAGTCGTCCGGATGGGCGTGGCCGGGCAGTTCGCGCAGCCGGACGGGGGGCGCGGTGGTCGGGAGCCCGTGGAGCGCGTAGAGCTGCGCGTTCCAGGTGGTCTCCCCGGTGGCGAGGTTCTCTTCGAAACCGCCGATCCGGCCCAGGCGTTGGGCGTGCTGGAGGAGGTTGGCCAGCCGGGCCCTCTCGTCTTCGATCCGCCAGATCAGCAGGACGGCGGCGCCGTGACGGCTGACGCTGATGTCGGCGACCGAGGTGAGCGGGATCTGGTCGACGAGCGCGGTCAAGCTCATGCGCTCGGCCCTGAACGGCTCGCCCGTCGCGTGCACGCGCTCGATGATGCCGAACAGCCCGCCCTCGCCGGCGGCCGTCGGATAGGCCTCCAGCAGCAGCGCGCCGTTGACATCGCCGCGCGGCCGTCCCACCGGGTCGACGAACCGACTGCCGGCGTGGCGGATCCGGAAGTCGCCGAGCCGGCCCTCGGGGTCGAGGACCGGCGTGAGCACCACGGCGGGATCCTGGAGTCCCTCGGCGAGGTCGATGAGCTCCGCGACGTCCGGGAGCACCGCCTCGGAGGCGGGGAGGTCACGCGGGGGCGCGGCGTCCATGGTGTGGGCGCAGAGCTCGGCGAGGGCCTCGACCTGGCGCTCGATCTGCGGCGGCTGCGGCGCCAGGGGCTGGGGCCAGCAGATTTCCAGGACGCCGTGGATCCGTCCGCCCGTCCCGGTCGGTACGGCCATCCGTCCGCCGTCGGGCCACTGGAGTTGGCCGATCGAGGGCAGTCCTTCGCGGGTGGGGCGGGCGAGGGTGATCAGCCGGCGCTGCCGCAGGGCGAGGTGGGCGACGGTGGACACGCCGGGGGGTACGTGGCGCCAGCGCGCGGCCTCCCCGGGCGGGAACCCGGCGTGGCCGGCGAGCGCGAGCGAGCCGTCGGGCGCCGCGGTCCATACGGCGACGGCGACCGCTCCCAGGGGTTCCAGGGCGTTCGTCAGGAGGGATTCGGCCACCGCCTGGGTGTCGGCCGCGGCCGCCAGCACGCCGCTCTCGGCGGTGCGCAGCCGTACCGAAACCGTGGTGGAGGGCCTGACCCGGTCGTCGGCCGGGCCGGCGGGCTCGGCGCATTCGGCGGCGAGCTCGCTGACGTGATCGCGGGACGCCTGGTTGACGATGTCGGCGGCGAGCTCGAGCGGCGACAGCCCGCTCTCGCGGCACAGTACGTCGAGCTGCCGGGCGGCCGCGGCCGGGGTGCAGCGCAGCTGCCCGATCAGGATGCCCTTGGCCAGTTCGACCAGGGCCCGGCCGTCGGCGGCCGCCTGGGCCTCCAGCACCTCCCGGCGCAGCCGTTCGACGGTGGCGACGAGGCGCCCCAGCGGGGTCGGGGACTGGTGCGGGACGGCGCTCGCGGCCTGGTCGCCGGCGGACGTTGCCCGGGGGCGGTCGCGGTCATCGACGTACGCGCGTGCTCCGTCACGCCGTCGCGCGTCGTCGTAGCGCTGGGCGTCGTCGTTGCGCCGGGCCTCGTCGTAGCGGCGCGTGTCCCCGGTCATCGCGTGAGCCAGTGCCGGACACGGGCGATGAGGTCGTCGGCGTCCACGGGCTTCGTCACGTAGTCGCTGGCGCCCGCGGCGAGGCTCTTCTCCCGGTCGCCGGGCATTGCCTTGGCGGTGACCGCGATGATGGGCAGGTCCCCGTACGCCGGCATCCGCCGGATCTCGGCGGTGGCCGCGTAGCCGTCCAGTTCGGGCATCATCACGTCCATCAGTATGAGATCGACGCCGGCGTTGTGAGTGAGGGCGTCGATGCCCTTGCGGCCGTCCTCGGCGTGGAGCACGCGCATTCCGTGGAGTTCCAGGATCCCGCTGAGGGCGAAGAGGTTGCGGGCGTCGTCGTCGACGACGAGGACGGTGCGCCCTGCCAGGTCGCCGTCGAGCACGTGGGCGCCCCTCAACTGCCGCTGCGTGTCGCCGTGCAGGAGGAGCGGCACGTCGCCGGGCTGCTCGGCGGACAGGTGGAGCGCGATCCGTTCCCTCAACTCGTCCAGGCTGGACAGCAGTTCCACGTGCCGGGACGCGGACCGCTCCCGTAGGGCTACCCCCGGGGCGTTCCTGGCCCGGGGGTTGTTGTGGGCGAGGACGGGGAGCGAGGAGAGGGCCGGGTCTCCTTGGAGCGCGTCGAGGAAGCGCAGTGCTTCGCCGTCGGGCAGGTCGAGTTCCAGGACGACGCAGTGGAAGGAGTCGGACGCCAGCGCGGCGGCGGCCTCCCGCGAGCTCGCGGCATGGACCATGTGGATGCCGGCGGGCTCCCCCGTCACCTGGTGGTGGGGGGCGAAGTCCCGGCCGACGCTCTCGGCGACCAGGGAGAGCAGGCCGTTCGGCCGCTCCTCGATCACGAGCAGGCGCCGGGGCTGCCGCCGCTCCGGCAGGACCGGCGCGTCCGGACGGCCCGGATCAGCCGTCCCGGACGCGACCTCGGGCGAGGGCGTCGCGGGGGCGTCCGCCCGAGGAGCGCCCTCGTGCCCCGCGCGGCTGACCGGCAGGTAGAGGGTGAAGGTGCTGCCCTGGCCGGGGGTGCTCTCCGCGGTGACGGCCCCGCCGAGGAGCCGGGCGATCTCACGGCTGATGGAGAGCCCGAGGCCGGTGCCGCCGTACTTGCGGCTGGTGGTGCCGTCGGCCTGCTGGAAGGCTCCGAAGACGGACTCCAGCTGCTGTTCGGGGATGCCGATGCCCGTGTCCCGTACCCGGAAGGCCAGCATGGGGCCGGGCCCAGGAAGGCCGGCGGGGACGTCGGGGGCCGCCGCCGGTTCGATGCGGAGCTCGACGCCGCCCCGCTCGGTGAACTTGACGGCGTTGGACAACAGGTTGCGCAGGATCTGGCGCAGCCGCGCGTCGTCGGTGAGCAGGTCGTCGGGGGCGCCGGGGGCCGTGGTGACGGTGAAGTCGAGGCTCTTCTGGGTGGTCATCGGGCGGAAGGTGGCGTCGACGTACTCGAGCAGCTGGGGCAGGTCCACCCGCTCGGGATGGATGTCCATCTTTCCGGCCTCGACCTTCGAGAGGTCGAGGATGTCATTGATCAGCTGGAGCAGGTCCGAGCCCGCCGAGTGGATGATGCCCGCGTACTCGACCTGCTTCGGGCTCAGGTTGCGGGTGGGGTTCTGGGCGAGCAACTGGGCGAGGATCAGGAGGCTGTTGAGCGGCGTGCGCAGCTCGTGGCTCATGTTGGCCAGAAACTCGGACTTGTAGGTGGAAGCCAGGGACAGCTGCCGGGCGCGGGTCTCCAGTTCCTGCCGGGCCTGTTCGATCTCCAGGTTCTTGGCCTCGATGTAGCTGTTTTGGCTGGCGAGCAGGGCGGCCTTCTCCTCCAACTCCGCGTTGGAACGCTGGAGTTCCTCCTGCTGGACCTGGAGTTCCTCCGAGCGGGCCTGGAGTTCGCCGGTCAGCCGCTGGGACTCGCCGAGGAGCTCGTCGGTCCGGGCGTTGGCGACGATCGTGTTGACGTTGGCGCCGATGGTCTCCATCAGCTGGGCGAGGAAGTCGCGGTGCACGGGGGTGAAGGCGGTGAAGGAGGCGAGCTCGATCACTCCGAGGGCCTGGTCGTCGACCACGATCGGCAGGATGATCAGGCTGCCCGGGGTGGTGCGGCCCAAGCCGGAGGAGATGACGTAGCCGCCGGGGACCTGGTCGGTGGCGATGATCCGGCGGCTGCGGGCCGCCTGTCCGACGAGGGACTCGCCGAGGGCGAATGCGGTGCCCTCCTCGGCGTCCGCGGGGCGGCCGTAGGAGCCGACGAGGGTGAGCACGGTGGAGCCGTGGCCCTCCTCGGCGAGGTAGAAGGCCCCGTACTGGGCGGCGACGAGCGGCGTCAGTTCGTCCATGACGAGTTCGGCGACGGCCTCGAGGTCCCGGTGGCCCTGCATCAGGCCCGAGATGCGGGCGAGGTTGGACTTGAGCCAGTCCTGCTCCTGGTTGGCCCGGGTGCTCTCCCGCAGCGAGCCGACCATGGAGTTGATGTTGTCCTTGAGTTCGGCGACCTCGCCCGAGGCGTCGACCGTGATCGAGCGGGTCAGGTCACCCTCGGCGACCGCGCTGGCGACCTCGGCGATGGCGCGCACCTGGCGGGTCAGGTTGCCGGCCAGTTCGTTGACGTTCTCGGTCAGGCGCTTCCAGGTGCCCGAGACGCCCTCGACCTCGGCCTGGCCGCCGAGCCGGCCCTCGCTGCCGACTTCGCGGGCGACTCGGGTGACCTCGGCGGCGAAGGAGGAGAGCTGGTCGACCATCGTGTTGATGGTGGTTTTGAGCTCCAGGATCTCCCCGCGGGCATCGACGTCGATCTTCTTGGACAGATCGCCGTTGGCGACGGCCGTCGTGACGAGGGCGATGTTGCGGACCTGGCCGGTGAGGTTGTTCGCCATGGAGTTGACGTTGTCGGTGAGGTCCTTCCACGTGCCCGCGACGTGGGGGACCCGTGCCTGGCCGCCGAGCCGGCCCTCGGTGCCGACCTCGCGGGCCACCCGCGTGACCTCTCCGGCGAATCCGGAGAGCTGGTCGACCATCGTGTTGATGGTCTCCTTCAGCTCCAGGATCTCCCCCCGCGCGGTGACCGTGATCTTCTGCGAGAGATCGCCCTTGGCCACGGCGGTCGCGACCTGGGCGATGGAGCGCACCTGGGCCGTGAGGTTTCCGGCCATGAAGTTGACCGAATCCGTGAGGTCCAGCCAGGCGCCCCCGACGCCCGGTACGTCGGCCTGGCCGCCCAGCGTCCCCTCGGTGCCGACCTCACGGGCCACCCGGGTGACCTCGGAGGTGAACAGGGACAGCTGGTTGACCATCCCGTTGAAGACGGTGGCGATCTCCCCGAGCAGGCCGTCGGTCGCATCGGGCAGCCGGGTGCGGAAGTCCCCGTCGCGTACGGCGGTCAGCCCGGCCAGCAACCGGCGCAGCTCCGAGTCGCCGATGCCGTCCTCACCCGCAAACTCCGGCGCCCCGTTCCGAGGATCCGTGTTCACCCGCTCGGCCATCCCGCCCACCTCACTCTCGATACCAACCACTCCGATGCGCGGGACATGACAGGGACCCGGCATCAGGGCGTGCCGAAGTGCCCGGTCCCGCCGCGGCACCGGTCCGATGAAGGCTAATGCTGCCGAGAGGGCGTGGGCACGCGTCGATCACACCGGGGGCAGCGCCCCGAGGGCGTCTTCGACGCTCTCGTGCACGGAGAGGACGGTATCGGCTCCGGTCACGGCGAAGAGCCGACGCATCTGCTCGCCCGGGGCGGCGATGCGCAGGGCTGTGAGGCGGTGCATCCGCAGGAGCAGGTTCAGGAAGGAGGAGTCCCCGAACGTGACGGCGCCGGCGTCCAGGATCACCATCGGGTGCCCGTCCGCGGCGGCGGCGAGGGCCTGCGCCAACGGGGCCAGCGTGTCCTGGTCGAGCTCGCCACGGGCCACGACCACCCACCCGGACCCCGCCGGGTAGCCATCCGCGACCACACCTCGCTGGTGTGCGTCCCCTGCTCCGGTCATGTCCGCCTCTCCGGATCGCCGCTCCTGTACGTCCTCGTCATGGAGTATGCCTGTCCGTCGCACCGACCCGTCCCGGCCCTGGCCGCCCCGGGTCGGGACGGCGCCCCGTTCGGCCGTCCGGCGGGATCGGAAAAGAAGATGTGCCCCAAGGTGTGTAGACCGGCGGAGCCGGGGCAGAAGCGCCCGAGTCGTCAGTCAATCGGGAGGGAGCGGCCGCCATGTCTCGCTCGGCCACCGCCGTAGGACCCATTCGTGCAACGGACACGCCAGTCCCCGCTTGTGACCGAGGCAGTACCCCAGCGCCAACGCCGGACGTGGACCCGTTCCATGTGGACAACGCCCGTGAAATGGCGCCCGCCGACGCCCGCGAGCTGTCACGGCTCTTCTTCGCGAAGCTGCGCACGCTGGATGAGGGAACGCGCGAGTACCAGTACATGCGCAACACCCTGATCGAGATGAACCTGTCCCTCGTGCAGTTCGCCGCGCGACGGTTCCGTGCCCGCGTGGTCGGCGGCGGTCTCGACATGGACGACATCGTCCAGGTGGGAACCATCGGCCTCATCAAGGCCATCGACCGCTACGACCTCGCACGCGAGGTCGAGTTCTCCACCCTCGCGCTCCCCTACATCATCGGTGAGATCAAGCGCTACTTCCGCGACAGCACGTGGGCCGTACACGTCCCGCGCCGCCTGCAGGAACTGCGCTCGGAGCTCGCCAAGGGGCAGGAGGCCCTGACGGACGTCCTGGGCAGGGCGCCGACGGTCAAGGAGCTCGCCCAGCACCTGGAGCTGCCCGAGGACGAGGTCATCGACGGGCTCGTGGCCGCGAACGGCTACACGAGCGGCTCCCTCGACACCGCCGCCGCGGAAGGCGACGCGCCGTCCTCGACGAGCCGCACGACGCGGCCGCTGGCGGAGCGTCTGGGCACCGTCGACCCGGGCATGGAGCTCTTCGAGGACTTCCACACCCTCGCGCCCCTGCTGGAGCAGCTGGACGAACGCGAGCGGCACATCCTGCGGATGCGGTTCGGCCAGGAGAAGACACAGGCCGAGATCGGCGCCGAACTGGGCGTTTCCCAGATGCAGGTCTCCCGCATCCTGTCCCGGACCCTGGCCCGGCTGCGCGCCGGCATGCTCTCGGTGTAGGCCGGGCCATGACGTCCTTCCACGAGCACGACCGCTCCACCTCCTCCGCGGGCGCGCAGGCGCGCCAGGACGACGCGGCGGGGGCGGACGCGCTCGAACGGCGTGCGCAGGGGCGTACGGGAAAGGGTGCGTCGACGCCGCTGACCGCCCTGCCCCTGCAGGACCGTGCCGGCGCACGCCTGAGCGGCAGCTGCGACCTCGACACCCGCCAGGCCCTGTCCATCGCGCTCAGCGTGGTGACCGGCATCCCGGGCGCCGTCGTCCATCTCGATCTTTCCGCCGTGGCCTTCCTCGACCCGGCCGCGGTCGCCGCACTCGTACAGGCGTCGGCCGCCCTCAACGGGCAGGGGCGCCGCCTACTGCTCCACGACCCGCCATACTCGCTCCGCAAGGTAGTGGAGATGTTCCCGGACGAATGCGCCGCGCTGGAGGTCGCAGCATGATCACTGTTCCTGCGCCCGCCGGGCCCGGGGCCTTCGTCCACCCCGCCCTCTTCTACGAAGACCTCGCCGAGTACCTGACCGGCGTGGGCGGCTTCGTACGCGACGCCCTGTCGGCCGACGAACCGGTCCTCGTCGCCGTGCCGGGCCCGCACCTGGACGCACTGCGCGAGACCCTCGGCGAGAACGCGGCGGAGGTCACCTGGACGGACATGACGGAGCTGGGACGCAATCCCGGCCGCATCCTGGCCGCCCTGCAGGACTTCGCCGACCGGCACGCGGGCCGCGCGGCCCGGATCGTCGGCGAGCCGATCTGGCCCGGCCGCTCCAGCGCCGAGGTGCTGGAGGCCACCCGGCACGAGGCCCTCATCAACACGGCCTTCGCCGGCCGGCCGGCCACCATCCTGTGCCCGTACGACGTACCGGGCCTCGCGCCCGCGGTGATCGCCGACGCCCGGCGCACGCACCCCTCGCTCATCGAGCGGGGACGGGACCTGCCGAGCCCGGCGTACACCGATGCCTCGAAGGTCTCCGCGGACTGTGACCGCCCGCTGCCCGAACACCACGGCGGGGTGCCCCGGCTCGAGTACACCCACGGAGGTCTCTCCGAGGTGCGCGAGTACGCCGAGAGGTGGGCCCGCGGAACGGCCCTGACCCCGGCGCGGCGCGGTGATCTCGTCCTGGCCATCAGCGAGGCGGCGGCCAACTCCCTCGCCCACGGGGGCGGGAAGGGCGCCCTGCGCCTGTGGACCACCGCCGGCGAGGGGGCGCGGGAAGTCGTCGCCGAGATCCGCGACGGCGGCCGTCTGGCCAATCCCCTGGCGGGGCGCCGCCGCCCTTCCCTCGCCTCGGCCCACGGCGGCCGCGGTCTGTGGATGATCCACCAGCTCTGCGACCTGGTCGAGATCCGTGCCGCGGACAGTGGCTTCACCCTGCGACTCCACATGGAAACGCCCTGAAAGCGGCGGTCCCATACACTGTCGAGGGCAAGCTCGAGCGGTCTCGGACCCTTGGGGGCGTACGAAAGTCCGGGACATCGACCGGGCCCGCGCCGGGCACGTCCCGCGGGCGAAGACCAGTGCCAACGTGGGGGAGAACGACCGCTGTGGGGATCATCGGACCCGAAACGGGCGATCCAGTGACTGCCGGGCTTCCCGCCGGAGGGCAGCGCCGTCGGCTCGCCCTGACGGGTGTCCGCGGCCCCGTGGCCAAGGGGCGCGAGTTCACGCGCCAGGCCCTGCGGGACTGGGGCTGGGACGGGACCGACACCTCCGAGGACACCCTGCTCCTCGTGTCCGAGCTGCTGACCAACGCCGCGCTGCACGCGGGCGGTTGTCACGAGCTGGTGCTCACGGCCGGGGAAACCCTGCGCATCGAGGTGTGCGACGGCACGACGACCCTGCCTTCCCGCCACCCGGCCCCGCAACGCGGCATCCCGGGCGGCCACGGCCTGTACATCGTGGAGCGGCTGTCCGATCGCTGGGGCGCCGCCGCACACGGGCACGGGAAGTCCGTCTGGGCCGAGATCGAGGCCGCCCGGCTGGTTTCCGGCATGCCCAAGGGGCGATGACCCCTCCGGTGCGGGCCGACGGCGGCCCTCACGTCCGCGGGCCCGGTGCGGGATTCCGGCGGCTGAGCCTCGTCCACGGGGTGTCACGCGGCCACCCGCATGGCCTGCGCCGCGGCGGGTATCCGCGCCCCGAGACGTCTTGGCGGACGAACCGCACCACAGGGTGCGGGCTGCCGACGACAGGGAAGGGGTGCACATGTCGCACGTCGAGGAGTACGTCGAGGTCAACGTCCCCGTACGCACGGCCTACAACCAGTGGACACAGTTCGAGGAGTTCCCCGCCTTCATGGAGGGGGTCGAACGCATCGACCAGCGCACGGACACACTGACCCACTGGGTGACGAACGTGAACGGTGTGGGGCGCGAGTTCGACGCGCAGATCACCGAGCAGCTCCCGGACCAGCGCGTCGCATGGACGACGGTCGGCGGGGAGGCCCGCCAGTCCGGGCTCGTCACCTTCCAGCCCATCGACGCGACCACCACCAAGGTCGTCCTGCACATGAACTGGGCGCCCGACGGTCTGGCCGAGAACGCCGCCGACAAGCTCGGCTTCATCAAGCGGCAGGTCGCGGGTGATCTGAAGCGGTTCAAGCTCTTCATCGAATCCCGCGGCTTCGAGACGGGTGCCTGGCGGGGCGAGGTCTGACCGCGATGAGATTCGGCGCCGCGAGCAAGGGTGCACGGGCCGCGTCCCGGGGCGGCCGGCTACGCGAGGTCACGGCGCGCTGCGGGCTGGTCGCGCGCGGGGTGCTGTTCGTACTGATCGGAGTGCTGGCCGTACGCATCGCCTTCGGCGTCGGCGGCAGCAGGGAGGCTGACCGCCGGGGCGCCCTCCAGGAGCTCGCGGCAAAGCCCTTCGGCGTCGTCCTCATCTGGGCCGTGGGCATCGGACTCGTCTGCATGATGCTGTGGCGTCTGTCGGAGGCGGTGTTCGGCGCGGCCGGGCCCGAGGGCGGCAAGCCCGTGAAACGGCTGGCCGCGGCCGGCCGGTGCGTCTTCTACGGCGTGGCGGCCTTCTCCGTGCTCACCTTCTCGACGGGCGGCGGGCGGTCCGGGGACGAGCAGTCGCGCGACGTGACGGCGAAGGCTCTGGACCTGCCCGCCGGCCAGTGGCTGGTGGGTGCCGTCGGGCTCGGGATCGGCATCGCGGGGCTGGTCATCGCGGTGCAGGCGGCGCGGTGCAGCTTCCGCGAGGATCTCGCCATGGGCGGGGCCTCGGCAGGGTGGCGCCGGGCCGTGGACTTCCTCGGGGTGACCGGCGGCGTGGCCCGGGGCGCGGTGTTCGCCGCGGCCGGCGGCTTCCTCGTGTACGCGGCGCTGCGCTACGACCCGGCGCGGGCGAAGGGGATCGACGACACCCTGAGGTCGTTCACCCACACGCCGGCCGGACCCTGGCTGCTGGTCGCCGTCGCCGTCGGGCTGGTGCTCTTCGGGGTGTTCTGCTGGGCGATGGCCCGGTGGCGCGAGGTCTGATCTAGGCCGACAGGAAAAGCAGGTGCGGGCGGGCCCGGATTCCGGGCCCGCCCGCACCTGCTCTTGCTGTCGGCTGCTGTCTACCCCCTGACGCCTTCCTCCTCGGCAGCCGGTACCCGCGCCTGCGACAGGGGCGAGCGCAACGCACTGCGCCCCTGGTCCCAGGCCTCGCGGAGGTGGATCGCGAGGCGGTCCTCCAGCAGGACGGTCGCCGCGCATCCGAAGGCGATGTCCGCCTCCAGGGCGGGCTCGTCGGCCAGGAGGCCGCCGATGACCTCACGGCGGACGACCTGTTCGTGGACGGCGTCGGCTTCGACGTGCTCGGCGTAGAAGTGCTCGGCGGCGGGCCCCGCTCCGCAGCGCCGCAGCGCTTTGGCCAGACGGCGGGACCCGGGCGAGGAGGTGACCTCGACGCACGCGAAATGGCCGACGAGGGCGCCGCGCAGGGCGCGGTGGAGCCCGAAGAGCGACATGAGGTTGACGGTCGCGAGCAACGGCGCCGGGGCGCGGTCCAGGTAGCGGCCGTACGCGGGGTCCAGGTCCAGGTCAACCATGAGGTCCGCGAAGAGCCGTGCGTGGACGCGGTCGGCACGGCCGGCGCCGAACTCGTCGTACTCGATGGCGACCATCGCGGCCTTGGCCCGTCCGGCGAGCCGGGGGACGACCCAGACGTGCGGGTCCGCCTCCTTGAGGTGGTAGAGGGAGCGGAGGGCCGCGTACTCGCGCAACTGCCAGAGCTCGCCCTCGGTTTCGAGGTGGTGGCTGAGGCTGCCCGAGAGGTCCACGGGCTCGACGAGGAGCGGGGCGAAGGCCTCCTCGACCGATCGGGGAGCGTCGGTCAGTTCGGTGCGCAAGGCGTGCAGGAGGCGGGTTTCCATGGCTTGGCGCAGCCGCAGCAGGTCCGGGTCCCATTCCCGTTCGTCGTCCACGCCGTCGAAGCCGCGGTAGTGCAGCTCGTACAGCAGGTACAGCGCGAGCTGGAGGTCCTCGCCCCACGGATCCGCCTTCAGCACGGCGGCCGCGTCGTACGCCGGCGGGCCGCCGGACCGCAGGGCCCGGGTCACGGCGCCGGACAGCTCGCCCCGCCCCTCGACCAAGCAGGGGCCGGCGGCCGGCGCCACCGTAGTCGGGGTCGGGGTCGGGGTCGGCGTCAGGGTCGAGCTCGGGCTCGGACGGGTCATCGCGCGTTCCTGTCCTCGGGTGGCGGGTCGGCCCGCTCACGGCGGCGGTGGCTGGTGTCGCACCAGGGGTACGTACGGCTGCGGCGGCAGGTGCACACCGCGGCCACGAAGCGGTCGGACCGGGCGACCGTCCCGTCGTCGAGGACGATCTCGACCGGGCCCTCGACCAGGACCGGGCCCTGCGGGTCCACGGACACCCGGCGGGCGTCCGCCGGTCCGCGGGCCGGGTCCGGGGCGCTGTCAGAGCGACTGGGCACGGATGATCACCAGCTCTTCCCACTCCTCGGCTTCGGCCGCCAGGCCCTGCCCCTCCAGCCAGGCCCGTCGCGAACGCAGGACCGGGCCCCACGGCACCGAGGTCCTCGCCGTGATCCCTGCGGCCAGCCCGGCCCCGGTCAGCCGGTCGACGGTCTCCTCGGGCCCGCACATCGCCGAATGGACCATGAGCAGGGCCCCGCCGGGACGCAGCAGGGTCCGGGCCCGTGCGCAGATCCGGTCGATGATCCAGCGCCCGTCGGGCCCCGCGTCCCAGGCCCGCTCCGGCCCGCGCGAGGGCGGCCGGGCCGCCGAGGCCGGGACGTACGGCGGGTTGGCGACGATGAGGTCGAAGCGGCGTCCGGCGGTGCGTTCGGCGAAGTCGCCGTGCAGGACGCGTACGGGGAGCCGCCGGCGCCGGGCGTTCAGGCGCGCCGTGGCCACGGCGGGCCAGGAGACGTCGACCGCCGTGACCCGGGCTCCGCGGCCCGCGGCCTGGAGGGCCAGGGCACCGGCGCCCGTACCGATCTCCAGCGCGTCCGTCCCGGCCCCGATGTCCTCCTGGGCGAGCGCCTCGGCCAGGAAATGGGTATCGGCCTGGGGCTGATAGACACCCGGTAGCACGATCAGGCCGCCGGGCAGAGCGCCTGAGGTCAGAACCGAATGGGACACCGCACACCTCCGGAATCGAATGCGGATCGAATGCGGCCCCGGCCCTCTGGCGGGGGCCGCGACCATGGATGACACGGTGCGACTGCCCCGCCACATGCGCCCCACCCGGAATTGCGTCGATCTTCAGAGGAACAGACAGAATTCCCGGTCGGCCGCTCGGTGCATCGGTCAGACGATGCGGCCGCCATAGGGTCCGCGGCCTCCGGTGGAGTAGTACGTGCCGAGCTCCGCGCGATATTCGGTGTCATCGAGGTGCTTCTGGCGGTGGAACTCGGGGGCGTTCTTGATCTGCTCCTTGGTGGCGTCCACGTAGACCTTCTCCTCGTCCGCGTCGATCCGGATCACGGTGCTCGCCGGGAGGAGGACCTCCTTGCCGAAGATCCAGATCCCGGTGTCGACGACCAGGTAGGCGTCACCCACCTCGTAGGAGTGCTTGTCGACCTTGCCGATCCCGCCGTCGGTCGCCTCGACCTCGTAGCCGGTCAGATCGGCGCCGGCCAGGTGGCCCGAGGCCGAGTGGTAACTCCACGTGTGTTCAGTCACGCGAAAACAGCTCCTCCGGATAACGGGGAAAGGGAACGGCTGGGATTCCCCACCGCCCCTCGCTCCCTTTTCGATGTCGTACGCGGCGGTATTCCCGCCCCGCCCGCATTCGACTGCCCCACCCTCCGGGTTACATTCACGAAGGCCGGGTCTCAAGCGGGGCGGACGGTCGTCGCCCGGACAGCGCTTCTCCCGCGGTCCGCAGACGCCGACAGCGCTTCTTCGGCGGTCCGCAGACGGCGCCGCTCCCGTGCGGTGAGCCCGCCCCGGATCCCTGCCGGCTCTCCCGCCTCCAGCGCGTGCCGCAGGCAGTCCCGCTGCACGGGGCACAGCGCGCACACCTCCTCGGCCGCCGCGTCAGTTCGCTCGCGGTCGAGGGCCCGGCCTGCGGCGGGACGGAAGAACAGGCGTGCGCCCAGCTCGCGGCAGGCTGCGTCTTCCCGCCACCGCTCGTCGTACTCGGCAAGGGCCGACGGCCGCGACACGTTTCCCACCTCGGAACCTCCAACGGACACAGGGTGCGCGAGCGCGCTCGGACGCGCGATTCCTCCCGTCTGACCCGCCGGAGGCACTTGAAACTTGCTCACCTCGGATGCGGCCCCTTGCCCCCTCCTCCAGCGCTCGGCGCGCTCACGCGGCCAGGGGCGTGTGCCCGGGCGGCACCGCCTCGCCGGGGGCCACGGGCCCGGGCGGGGTTCCGTCGCCGAAGGGCTCGCCGCCGAGCGGCGTACGGCCGTGCGGTTCGAGCCAGCCCGACAGGTCCGGGCCGGCCGGCACGATCCCGGTGGGGTTGATGTCGCGATGCACGGTGTAGTAGTGCCGTTTGATGTGGTCGAAGTCGACGGTGTCCCCGAAGCCGGGCGTCTGGAACAGGTCCCGGGCGTAAGCCCACAGCACCGGCATCTCGGTGAGTTTGCGGCGGTTGCACTTGAAGTGGCCGTGATAGACGGCGTCGAAGCGCACGAGCGTGGTGAACAGGCGGACGTCGGCCTCGGTGAGCGTGTCACCGACGAGGTAGCGGAACCGTTCGAGCCGTTGTGACAGCCGGTCGAGCCGTGCGAAGAGCCGCTCGTGGGCCCTTTCGTACGCTGCCTGCGAGCCGGCGAATCCGGCCCGGTAGACGCCGTTGTTCACGTCCTCGTAGACGGTCTCGTTCACCGCGTCGATCTGCGGACGCAGGGCCGGCGGGTAGAGGTCGGGCGCGCCCTCGCGGTGGTAAGGGGTCCACTGCGTCGACATGTCGATCGTGATCTGCGGGAAGTCGTTGGTGACCACTTCGCCGGTCGGGACGTCCACGACCGCCGGAACCGTGATGCCCCGGTCGTAACCGGGGTCGCGGGCGAGGTACGCCTCCTGCAGGCGCTCGATCCCCAGCACCGGATCCCGGCCGCCCGGATCGAGGTCGAAGGACCAGCTGCGCTCGTCGTGCACGGGGCCCGCGATCGCCATCCCGAGGACCGTCTCCAGCCCCAGGAGCCTGCGTACGATCACCGCCCGGCTCGCCCAGGGGCAGGCACGGCTGACCACGAGCCGGTAGCGGCCCGGCTCGACGGGGAAGCCGTCGCGTCCGTCCGCCGTGATCCGGTCGGCGAGGTACCGGCCGTCACGGGAGTACTCCTTGCCTTCCGTCACGTAGCTCATAGGAGGCCCCTACCCGGCTTCGACGGGATCAGACGGCATCCGATGGGTGCCAGCGGGGGCCCGCACCCGGCCACCGCAAGGCGCGGCACCGCGGCTCGTACGGGACGTGCTCGCGCGATCCGACAACGCCGCGAGGTGCCGTACCGGGCGTCGCGACCCGGTGAACCCTTTCCGGCCACGGCAGTAGGGCGTGCCGCGCCGCCGCCCGGCGGTCGGCGGCGCGAGGATAAGGAGCCTCGGGCCCGAGCTCGCTGCCGGGCCGTGAAAGAAAGGGGCACCGTGACTGCTTCGTTGACCACCGAGACCGAGCGCCGCGGCTCTACCGTACTGATCAGTGTCATCGGGGACCTGGACGCGACGGCCGCGCCCGCGCTGCACCAGGCCCTGCGCGACATCACCACCGACACCACCGCTCTGATGCTCGACCTCCACCACCTGCGGTACATGGACACCGCGGGCCTGCTGCTCCTCCTGGACCTGCACCGGCGGGCCGAATGCCTCGGACTGCGCGTCCTGGCCGTCGGCTGGCAACCGCAGCCCCAGCAGCTCATGGCCACCGTCGCCGGGATCCGGGGGCCCGGTTCCGCCACCGGCGAGCGGTACGCCCTGGCCGGCTTCCGTCACCTGATCGAAGGCCGCGCCGAACGCGCCCGCGCCCTCGACCACGAGGCCGCTCCCGCCTGACCGGGGCCCCGGTGCGACCGTCGGGGCGGTTCACCCGGATGGGCCGTTTGGTGTGCCGGAGGACTGAAAGGGGGCATATCTTGCGTATTCACCCGATCGCTCTTTGTCGTCTTGATTCGAAGGGCTTCCCCCATGTCGCAGACAGCCGATGCTCAGGTCGCTCCGGGCAGACCGCTCCTCGCCCGGCCGACGGCCGCATCGGCCGTGGGGATGCTGATGGCCACCACCCCGTGCTCGGTCCGCGACGCGGAGCAGATCCTGGCGGCGGCCGCCGACCTCGCCGACGTGAACGTGCTGGACCTGGCGGCGGCGATGACCGCCGGTTCCGCCGCCGGTTCCGCCGCCGGGACCCTACCGGTGCGCCTGGAACGAGCCCTTCGGCACGCCGTCAAGGCCGCACGCACCCCGACCCGGGCGAGGACGCCGCAGACCGGGATCCGACCTAACCGCGAGCGGGCCGAAGAGGTCCTCTCGCGTCTTCGCGGCTGCCAGGCCCGTCTGCTGGCCACACCCGCGGACCCCGGCGCCCTGCGCGCCATGGACGACGCGGCCTACACGCTGTGCGTCCTCATGGGCCGTCCCACCGCACACGGTGCGGTGCTGGCGGCAGAAGCCCTCCTCGCCGAACCGGCGCCTGACGCCCGGCAGCCGACCCGGCCGTAGCCGAGGGCAGGGAGGGGAAGGGAACGACGGGAATCAGGACAGCGGGGGCAGCTCCGGTACGAAGGGCATGTAGTCCGGCTCCTGGCCGGGTGGGACCACCACGTAGCTGGCCTCAGGAACCTCGTTCCAGACGCCCGGCAGGCCTCCGAGCGGCTCGGAGACCACGATGCGGGTGGCGTCGGAAACCTCGCTGAGGTAGTCCAGTTCCAGGTGGCGTACGGTCTCGGCGCGGCTGCTGTAGAAGAGCGACCGGGACTCGCCCCGGCTGGAATACCGGAAGGCCCAGACCCGCTCCCCGTCACTGACCGCCACCGTCATCTGGAGCGGTTCCGGTACGCCGTGCTCCTTGCCGAGCCGTTCCACGAACCCCGCCATCCTGGCCACCGCACCCGGGACGTCCTGGTCGAGGCCGAAGGTGACCGCCAGGTAGAACATCACTTCGGAGTCGGTGGACCCCTCGATGGACGGGAAGAGGGCCGGGTCCACGGCCATGCAGAGGTCCCGCTGGAGCCTTGGGAACTCCGCGATGGCCCCGTTGTGCATCCACAGCCAGCGGCCGTGGCGGAACGGGTGGCAGTTGGTCTGCTGGACGGCGGAGCCCGTCGAGGCGCGGACGTGCGCGAAGAACAGGGTGGAACGGACGTGCGCGGCGAGCTCGCGCAGGTTGCGGTTGTTCCAGGCCGGGGCGATGTCCCGGAAGACCGCGGGCGTGCCGTCTCCGTCGGCGCTGTACCAGCCGATGCCGAAGCCGTCGCCGTTGGTCGATTCGACGCCCATCCGGGCGTGGAGACTCTGATTGATCAGCGAGTGCTCCGGGCGGTACAACACGGCGTCGAGCAGCATCGGCGACCCCGAGTAGGCGAGCCAGCGGCACATGCGCGTCATCTCCTTTCCGCCTCGTCCTTCGCGGCCTGCTCCGAGCCTAACCCGGCCCCCCGCCCCTATCCCGTGCGCCGGGCCGTGGCGGCGGTGGGGGCAGACCTCCAGGGCGGGCGCCGCCCCCGTGGTCGTGCGGCGAGGCACGCGCGGTGGGGGGTCCGGTGGTCGACGGCTCGTCCTCACCGTCCACCAAGGAGAGGGCGCCGGGCGCGCGGCGAGGACGGCCTGACGACCTACCGGTAGCCGTGAAGTCCGAAGGCGAGCCCCCGCGTGCCCGGGGCGGGACTACCCTCGGCAAGGTGGAACGCGCAGAGGTACTCAAGCGAGTGATCGGCATCCTGACCGAAGCCCAGGACATCCGCCGGGCCGCCGAGACCGTGCAGGAGGACACCGGCGGCGGTGACGGAAACGGCCGCGAGGGCAGGACCGGGGACGACCCGCAGGAGGCGGCCGGGGTGGCCACGATGCTCCTGAACGAGATGCTGCCGTCGATCAGTGTGCCGGCCGACGCGTCTCCGCAGCAGGTGGCGGCGCTGGTTGCCCAGGCCCTCGGCCCGGCCCTGCACACCATGGTCTCCGGATTCAGCCTGGCGTTCACGAGCCTCGCGATCGCGCACGACAGCGGCCGGACGGACGTCTCCGCGATCGAGGTCCTCCAGGAACTCGCCCTCGAGGTCGAAGCAGGGGTCTACGACCAGGGCCCGTAGGAAAACGGGGCGCGGCGGGCGGGCCCTGGGCTCCCCTTCGGGGTCCGCCTCGGGGCCCGCCCACCGTCAGCGCTCGTCGTCGACTCGTGTCATCAGCCCGTGGCGTCAGCTCGTGTCGGCGTCCTCATCGCGGGCCATCTTCCGCTCCTGCATCCTCCTCAGTTCCTCCGGGCTCTTGCCCGCGACCGGCTTGCTGGCCTCCGGGTGCACCGGGTCCGGTCCGGGGTGCTCCTGCGCCTGCTCCTCGCGGCCCTTACCCGGCTCCTGGCGCTTGCTCTCCATGCCTTGCACGGCGTCCTCCTCTCCCCACCGGGCCCGGTCGGGTCCGATGACTCCATACCGCGCACCTACCCGCGCCGCGGAACCGTAGACGAGTACGGCGGGCCAGTCGGTCCCGCGGGGACGGGACGGAGACGGGGCGGGAGGGAGACGGCGACGGAACGGAGAAAGGACCGCACGCCATGCGTCATCCGGCCCCGTGGAGGGCAGGTGCCCGGGTATGCCGGAAACGATCAACAAGCTCGTCACCCGTGTCGCACGCCACCGTCGCGAGCCGGTCGCCGTCCAGGCCCTGCGGTCCACCGCGGCGGCCGTCATCAGCTACGTCGTCGCGCTCCGCCTGAGCAGCGAGCCGAACCCGCTGACCGCGCCGCTGACCGCCCTGCTCGTCGTCCAGGTCACCCTGTACTCCACGCTGACCACCAGCATCCGCAGGGTGAACTCCGTGGTCGTCGGCGTCCTGATCGCGATCGGTTTCAGCGTGCTGGTGGGCCTCACCTGGTGGAGCCTCGGCCTGCTCATCCTGGCCTCCCTGGTGGTGGGCCGTCTGGTGCGGGTCGACGAATTCGTCCCCGAGGTCGCGATCAGCGCCATGCTCGTCCTCGGCGTCACCCAGGTCACGGACACCGCCTGGGACCGGGTCCTGGAAACGGTCATCGGCGCGGTGGTCGGACTGCTGGTCAACCTGCTGCTGGCACCACCCCTCTGGGTCGGTCCGGCGGGTACCGCGATCACCGACCTCGCGCTGCGCATGAGCCGGCTGCTCGACCACCTCGGCGAGGAGAACCTCGGGCCTGCCAACGCCGCACAAGCCGCGGCCCGGCTGCATGAGGCCCGGCGGCTCGACAACGACATCGCGCAGGTCGACGCCGCCCTCCGGCAGGCCGAGGACAGCCTCCGGCTCAATCCTCGCGTCAAGGAGGGCCTGCTCTTCAGGCTGGTGCTGCGCACCGGGCTCGACACCCTGGAGATCTGCGCCGTCGTGCTCCGCGTGGCCTGCCGCACGCTGACCGACCTGGCCAAGGCCCGCCCCGACGGTCCGCTCTTCGACGCCGGGACCACGGCCGCCCTCCAGCAGGTACTGCGCCACACCGCGATCGCCGTGGAGAGCTTCGCCCAGCTGATCACCGCTCAGGTCAGCGCCAACGCGGAAGAGGCCGAGGCCCGCCTGACCGGGGAGCTGTCCGTGGCCCGGGGCCACCGCGACCGGCTCGCTGAGCTGCTGCGGGCCTCCGCCCGCGAGGATCCGGCGCACTGGCAGCTGCGCGGCGCGCTGCTCACCGAGATCGACCGGGTCCTCGACGAGCTGGACGTCGAGACGCGTTCCCAGCGCCTGCTGGAGGAACTCGACCACCACGCCCGCACCCGGCGCACGGGCGGCCTGCGGGGACGGCTACCGGGACGGCTGTGGGGGCGGCTACGCGGGCTGCCGGAGTGAGGTGGCGGGCGCCCGCCCCCGCTGCTTGGCTGGAGGGGCCCGCATTCCCCGAACCGAGGATTGATCATGAGCGGCGAGAACCAGCCGAGCGAGCGAGCCCGGCAGATGCGTGACAAAGCCCAAGAACTGGAGCAGGCGGCGCAGCACGCCACCGACCCCGCGGAGCGACAGCGCCTGACGGCGAAGGCCCTGCACATCCGGCAGAAGAGCGAGCAGGAGAACGGCAGGGGCAGCGGAACCATGGACCCCATGTAAGTGCGGGCGCGTGGTCGGCACGCGGATGCGGGCCGGTGCGGACGGGGTCCGCGCCTGCCCGCATCGACGTACGTGGCTTCCATGTGTGCGACCGGCGGTCACAGCAAGCACGGGCGGCGGGTTCACGCCGGCCAGGTGCCCGTCACCCGCCGGGTCGCGACGGCCCCGGAGCGGTCGACAGCAGCCTTCACGACGGCAAAGATCGCACCCTGGAGCCCGGCGGCGATGAGGATCTCCTTCCAGGAGCGGTCCTCGTCGGTGGCACCGGGAGCGTCACCCTCCCCCTCGACCCACTTCCAGACCTGCTTGAACGCCATTCCGGCGATCATGCCGCCGACGGCACCGAGAACCAGTCCGACCGGCTTGTAGGCGATCTTGGATGTCTTCACGTTGTCGTTCACCTTCTTCTCTCCACCGTTCAGACGCGTGAGGGGGCCCGAACTCATCGAGTCCGGGCCCCCTCCGCTGGTCAAGGCCAGTACCGTCTCCCTCTCCCTACCAGCGGTACCAGCGTCCGCTGCCGCTCTTGGGGCGGGCGACGAAACCGATGAGCCAGAGCACCAGTACGGCGATCGCGACCCACCACAGGATCTTCAGGGCGAAGCCCGCGCCGAAGAGGATCAGGATGAGCAGAAGAACCAGAATGAGGGGAACCATTGTTTATCAACCTCCGAACAGGCGTGTGCCCCGCCATTGCGGTCCCACACCCACGAAATGCGCGGGGCGCGGCTGTTTGCCGTCGGACAGACGGGTCAGAAGAGGTGATGGAACACGTTTCCTACCGCACAGGGAGTGATCAAGCGTGTCGGGTGAGCAGAAGAACAAGGCCAAGGTCGAGCAGGCCAAGGGCAAGATCAAGGAAGTCGCGGGCCGCACGGTCGGGAACGAGCGGATGGAAGCCGAAGGCCGTGGGGAGCAGATGAAGGGTGACGCGCGCCAGGCGAAGGAGAAGGCCAAGGACGTCTTCAAGCGCTGACCGCTCGCGCGCCAACCGCTCGCGCGCTGACCGTTCACGCCGATGGGGCGGGGCCGAACCGTACGACGGTTCGGCCCCGCCCCCTTTGGTCTCCGCGGCGCGTGCCCCGCCGGGCCAAGGCCGTCCGGCGGGCGGAACGGACCGAAACGAATCAAGGAGCGGAAACCCCTGTCTGACTCCGGCTCCGGATGGCAGTCTCTAGTCCTCGGAACCGTTGTCCTGGGGGGGTCACGCGTGATGGAGCCGGGTACGGGCATCGGCCTGCGGGGCCGCGGCGGCATCGTGTCGCTCGTCGAGGCGTGCCTGAAGCAGGACCCGGCGGCCGAGCGGCCCCTGACCATGCTCCTCGGCCCGGCCGGCAGCGGAGCCAGCGAGGCGCACAGCGCACTGATGGAGCGCTTCGGGCCCGAGTACCCCTTCGCCTTCGTCAACTTCGGCGGGTCCCAGTCCCTGCTGCCGCGCTACGCCCTCGGACTCCTGGCCCGCCAGCTGGAACGCAAGCTCCCCCGCTACGGCCGCTCCCACTTCCCGCTGCTCAGCCTCGGCCTGCTCGCCTCCGACCAGGAGCTGCGCATGCGCAGCCTCGCCGAGGGCCGGCGCGCGGTACAGCGCCAGCTCGATCGGTTCCAGGAGGAGAACGAGGCCCGGCACGGCGACTACCTGGCCGCCTTCTTCGAAGTGGGCATGGGCGCGGTCGGCATGCCCGAAGGCGCCTCCACCGCCGCGCTCGCCCTCTTCCAGGACGCCCTGCGGCGCGGCCGCCGCACCATGCCCGGTCTCCTCGGCGGCAGGCTGGGCAACCGGCTCACGGCCGGGGCCCACTGGTACGGACGCCACCCCATGACCCGCAGCGCGGACCCCATGGAAGCCCTCGTGGAGCTCAACCTCTGGCGCCACGAGGGGGACGAGAACGAACAGGAGCGGCTCGACCTCGTCCTCTTCTCGGCCTTCCTGGAGGACCTCAGGCGCAATACCGTCCGCAACTTCATGCCCCGCTCCTACCTGCTGCTCCTCGACAACTCCCACACCGAGTACGGCCGCCGCTTCCTCGACCTGCTGCTGCGCTCCCGGCACGACGAGACGGTCGTGGCCGGCCACGCCAGCGATCCGCTGACCGTCGTCGCCAGCTCCAACCGCTGGCTGCCCCGCTGGGGCCCGGCCACCGGCGACTCCTGGCCCTGGCAGCTGCGCGGCCCCGACCGGGCCTCCCTGGCCGACTGGGACGCCCACCGGCCGACCCGCGACAGCGAGGACACCTGGTGGTACCCGTTACGCCTGCGCGACCTCAACCTGGACGAAGTGCGGATCCGCATCGAGCTCCAGCTCGGCGGGCACAGCGACCTAGCCCCGCTGACCCGTCTCACCCCCTTCGTCCACCGGCTCACCGGCGGCCTGCCGCGCGCCGTCCACCAGGTGCTCGACGTACTGCGACAGGCCGGGCCGCCCCCGGACTCGGGCCCGCAGCAGGACCGTTGGCTGTGCACCCTGCCCGACCGGCCGCTGCGCACCGGCGAGGACTCAGCCACCCTGGCCGACACCGCCCTCGGCCACCTCCTGCGCGACTTCGACGGAACCCAGCGCGCCGCCCTCGCCGAATGTGCCGCGGCCCGGGACTTCTCGGTGGCCACGCGGCTGCTCAGCCCCGACGACTCGCTGTTCGGCGACATCCGCGCCCGCTGGCTGCTGACCGGACCCGTCGCCGTCGTGCCGGTGCTCCACCCGTGGCTGCGCCGGCTGCTCCTGTGGCGGCTGGCCGCACGTCCCGAGGGGTGGGACGCCGTGCACGAACTCCTCGCGGAGTACTACCGCGACGAGGGCAAGCCGGTGCAGGAGATGTACCACCAGCTCGCCCGCGGGCGGACCGAGGAGGTCACCGCGCACCTGACGCGGCGCTTCACCGCCGTACCGGCCGCGCAGTGGATCTCCGAGTTCGACACGATCACCGCCGCGCCGAACCGCCTCCCCGCCGACAGCGGACCGCTGGAGCTCCTCGCCGGGCTCGTCCCGCGCCGGCCCGGGCGCGTGATGGACACCGAGTCCGTGATCCACACACTGGTGACCACCCGCTGGGTGTGGAGCGATCCGCTCGCCGATCCCGCCATGCGCCTCAACGACATGATCGCCGACGGCTACACCCAGCTGTCACAACTGCGGAGGAACGACATCGTGGCCCTGTTCAACGAGGCGGAGCGGCACCGTCATTGGCGCGATCCCCAGACCGCCGGCGGGGAGGGCTGAACACGTGCCCAGACTCGAATGGCCCCTGCACGTGGTACGCCGCGTCGCCCTCGCCACCGCCGCGGCCGTCGTCCTGGTCGCGACGCTCTGGCTGGGGGTCGGCTGGCTGCAGGAACGCCAGGCCAGATGCGCCGACGGGGTCGTCGAACTGGGCGCGGACAACGAGTGCGTGGGAGTGAGTGACGGCTCCTACGTCTTCGCACCGCACCTCGACGCCGTCAGCAGGAAGATCGAAGAGGAGAACCGCCGGGTCCTCGCCAACGCGGACAAGGAACCGTACGTCAGCGTCGCCTACTTCACCTCCTTCACGACCACGGCCGGGGACAGCAACTCCGCCGAAGGCGTCCGCCACGAACTCCAGGGCGCCTACCTCGCCCAGTACCGGCACAACCAGGGCGACCTCGCGGCCAGCCCCAAGATCCGTCTGCTGATAGCCAATCCGGGCAGCAAGTCGACCCAGTGGAAACACACCGTCGACGAGCTGATCGCCCGCAAGGACTCCCCCGACCGGCTCGTCGCGGTGGCCGGCCTCGGACCCAGCACGGACGAGAACCTCGCGGCCATAAGCCGCCTCTCCGAGCACGGACTCGCCATGGTCGGAGCGACGCTGACCGCCACGAACATCCAGGGCATCAACGGCTTCGTCCGGATCGCCCCCACCAACGAGGACGAGGCGTACGCGGGCGCCGGGTACCTCAAACGGCGCGGCGTCGCCACCGCCGTCGTCATCCAGGACGTGGCGAAGGGGGACCTCTACGCCTCCACCCTCGGCACCGCCTTCACCAAGGCCTTCCAGGACGGCGACCAGCACAGGCTCGTCGCGGAGCGCATGACCTACGACTCCTCCGTCAGCAGCGCCTGGCAGAACGAACTGCGCTACATGCCGGGGCAGTTGTGCCAGCAGCGCCCGCAGCTCGTCTACTTCGCGGGCCGCGGCCAGCACCTCACCCACTTCCTGGACGCGCTCTCCAACCGCAGCTGCACCGACCAGCAGTTCACCGTGTTCACCGGGGACGACACGACCAACCTGAACGCCGAGCAGCTCGCCCGGGCCGCCGGGACGGGCATCGAGGTGCTCTACACCGGCCTCTCCCACCCCGACATGTACCGCTCGGCGCCGCAGGCGGTGTCCGCGCCGTCCGCGAAGAACTTCCAGCCGGGCGGGCTACTGGACCAGTGGTTCCCGCACGACCCCCGCGAGGACGGCGGGGCCCTGATGGGCCACGACGCGGTCCTCGCCGCGGCCCACGGCATCCAGATGGCCGCCCGCTGGCAGGGGCAGGTCGCGGGCGACGCGGTGGCCCGGATGTTCCACCAGATGGACGGCACCCAACAGGTGGCCGGGGCCAGCGGGTTCATCTCCTTCCAGAACAACGGCAATCCCCGCAACAAGGCCGTCCCCATCCTGCGCCTCAACGGCAAGGGCCAGGTCGAGTTCGTCGAGGTGTCCGCGGCGGAGGGCAAACCGCCCCAGGAACAGTGACGCCGGGGAGGACGCGACAGAGCCCGGCCGGGGTGACTGCGGGCCGGCCGGGCTCTTCGCGTGCGGGAGAGTGTTCCTAGGGTCAGAACACCTCGTCGTTCAGGTCTTCTTCGCGCAGCAGGTCTTCCTCGCGGCGGCGCGAGGTCTCCTCCTGGCCCTGCTTCGGGCCCTGTGTCTGTCCCTGCTTCTGGCCTTGGGGCTGTCCCTGCTTCTGGCCCTGCTTCTGGCCCTGGGACTGTCCCTGCTCACGGGACGGCCTGCCCGGCTGAGGCTGTGCCGGGTCTCCGGCGCGATGGTGCTCCTGCGCCTCGCGGCCCTTGCCCGGCTCCTGACGGTCGTCCAGCCTGTCCTGCCTACCGCCCATGACGGCGACTCCTTTGTGCGTGGGATACGGATTCCCCCCGGACCACGCTGACACGCACCATGACGGTCCGCATCATGTCGGCTACGAAGCGAGGCACACGGGTGACGTCCGCCGCCCCGGTACGCAGCTGACCGAGCACCGGGACCACACATCTAGCCTTTCGTGCCGGGCTTCCAGTCCTGGACGAGGAGCCCGAGGAGCACCTCGTCCAGGAACTCGCCCATCACCCAGGCCGAGGAGCGCAGCACGCCCTCGCGGACGAAGCCGTTGCGTTCGGCGGAGCGCAGCATTGCGGCGTTGTCCGACAACGTCTCGATCTGCAGCCGCTGGAGGCTCCGCACGACGAAGCCGTAGTGGCACAGCGTCGCGACCACGTCGGTGCCGTAGCCCTTGCCGCGTGCGGACGGCAGCAGGCCCAGCCCGATGCGTGCGGACCGGTTGTGGGTGTCGATGCCCCAGAGCGTCGCTGTGCCGATCAGCGCGCCGCCGCCCAGCTCCACCACGGAGAAGGGGACGTGCCCCTGCTCCTCCTCGTCCACCACGAGCCGGGAGTCCTTCGAACCCGGCGCGATCGGCCGCCACGGCCGGCCCTCGGCCCGCGCGGAGTTGACCACGTCGTCGTAGAGTTCGGCCCGCAGGACCGGGATGTCTTCCTCGTGCCGGGCTCTCAGCCCGACCGTGCTGCCCTTTAGCATGCAGGCTTCTTATCCGACCCGGCCGGCCTGCGGCAAATGAATTGGAGGCCGTCGGCGGACCGGTGGTCCGCCGACGCAGACGGCCTCAGTGCAGGCAGAGGCAGAACGGATGGCCGGCCGGGTCCGCGTAGACCCGCCAGTTGGCCTCGGGGTGGAGCTGGTCCGTCCGCTCCAGCACGGTCGCGCCGAGAGCGAGCGCGCGCTTCTCCTCTCCGTCGAGGTCGTCCACGTCGAAGTCCAGGTGGAGCTGTTGCGGGCGCTCCTGGCCGGGCCATTCGGGCGGCCGGTAGCCGTCCACCCGCTGGCAGGCCAGCGGTGTCCCCTCGAACCCGTGCACCTCGACCCAGTCGGCATCGTCGGGGTCCGCGACCACCCGGCCGCCGAGCAGATCCGCGTAGAACTCGGCGAGCCGTACCGCATCGGCGCAGTCCAGCGCCACCGCCTGCAACTTTCGAATCACTTCCGACACTCCTCGCCCTCCGGCCGCTTCCGCGACGCAGCTCGTACGGGAAGGGTCGTACCCTCCCTCGCGGCGGGCATGCACGGCGACACGCCGGACGCGCACCGAACGGCAGGCCGCCCCACCGCGGCCGGCTCGTTCACACGTCAGTCGACTCCGTGCGCCTGCAGCCACATCTCCAGCGACGCCACCTGCCAGAGCGTGTTCGCGCCGCGCTTGGTGCGATGGAGGTCGGGCGCCGCCAGGAGCGCGTCCAGGAAGTCCTGCTCGAAGATGCCCCGTCTACGGGCCTCCGGGGCGGACAGGGCCGCACGCACCCGCGCCAGGACGGGAGCGGCCATGTGCCGTACGGCGGGGACCGGAAAGTATCCCTTGGGCCGGTCCACGACCTGTCTCGGGAGGATCCGGCGTCCGATGCCCTTGAGCACTCCCTTGCCGCCGTCGGCGAGCTTGAGTTCGGGCGGGCAGGCCGCGGCCAGCTCCACGAGTTCGTGGTCGAGGAACGGTACGCGCGCCTCCAGGCCCCATGCCATGGTCATGTTGTCGACCCGTTTGACGGGGTCGTCGATCATCATCGCGTGCACGTCCAGGCGCAGCGCCGCGTCCAGTGCGCTCTCGGCGCCCGGGGCCGCCATGTGTGCCCGGACGAAGCCGCGGGACGGGTCGGGGCCGGTGAGGACCCCCGGCCGCACCATCCGCAGGAGGTCGGCGTGCGAACGGTCGAAGTACACGTCGCTGTAGGAGTCACTCGCGTCGGCCCGATCGGCGGACGCGATGCGCGGGTACCAGTGGTATCCGGCGAACACCTCGTCCGCGCCCTGCCCGCACAGGACCACCTTGGCATCCTTGGTGACCTGTTCCGCCAGCAAGTAGAACGCGACGGAGTCGTGACTCACCATCGGTTCGCTCATCGCGGCGATCGCCGCGTCCAGGGCCGTCGGCAGCCGGTCGGAGGGAATCATGAACTGGCGGTGGTCGGTCGAGAACTGTCGGGCCACCAGGTCGGAGTAGGCGAATTCGTCGCCCTCCTCGCCGTTCTCCGCCTCGAAGCCCATGGCGAAGGTCGTCAGGTCCTGCTGCCCCGCCTCTGCCAGCAGTGCCACGATCAGACTGGAGTCGAGCCCCCCGGAGAGCAGGACGCCCACCGGCACGTCCGCGACCATGCGGCGCCGCACCGCGGTGCGCAGCGCATCGAGCACCGCGTCCTGCCACGCGGCCGGGTCCGCGCCGAAGTCGGCCCGCCGGGTGTAGGAGGGCTGCCAGTAGCAGTGGTCGCGGTAGGTGCCGTCGCGCTCGATGACACGTACGGTCGCGGGGGCCAGCTTGCGAACGCCGGCGAGTACGGTCCGGGGCGCGACGACGGTGCCGTGCCAGCTGAGGTACTGGTGCAGCGCGACGGGGTCGAGATCCGTGTTCACGCCGCCGCCCGCAAGGAGCGCCGGCAGCGAGGAGGCGAAGCGCAGGCGCTCCGCGGTCTGGTTCACGTACAGGGGTTTCACGCCCAGGCGGTCCCGGCCCAGGACCGTGCGCCCGGTGTGGTGCTCGACCACGGCGAAGGCGAACATCCCGTACAGGAACTCGACGCATCCGGTCCGCCACTCGGCGTAGGCCTTGAGGAGGACCTCGGTGTCCGAGTCGGAGAAGAACCGGTGTCCGAGCCCTTCGAGGCGCCTCCGGAGGTCCTTGTAGTTGTAGATGCACCCGTTGAAGACACCGGTGATGCCCGCTCGGGTATCCGTCATGGGCTGGGCGCCGTTCTCCGTAAGGTCGATGATCTTCAGGCGCCGGTGCCCGAGGGCCGCCGGCCCCTGCGACCAGGCGCCGCGCCCGTCGGGCCCGCGCGCCTCCAGATTGTCGGTCATCCGTTCGATTGCAGCCAGGTCCGGATGTCTGCCGTCGAACCTCACCTCACCGCTCAGGCCACACATGGGGCACCCCCTGCTGCCGGGTGCCGAAGGTGTGACCCTGCGGCTTCGCCGCCTTCACCAGCCTCAAGCGTGTTCATGGCTCAACACTCCTTCGAGCGGCGGTGCCGCGCTTCCCCCGCGTCGGTCAACCGCTCGTTCGTCCTGCTCTGCGGCTGCCCTCATCGGCTTGATCCATGTGCCGCGTCGGAGGAGTCGGTCGGAATCGCCAGACATGGAACCGCGAGCGGAGCGGGTGCCCGACCGCTCGCCGCGGGGCGCGGCGGGGCGACGCGCGGCAGCGGTCGGACCCGGGCCTACGGGCGCCCGCGCGCATGGGCGGCCTTGGTCATCGGCAAAGCCGTCGGCTGCGCCTCACCAGCAGGAAGACGAGCAGGGCCGTCCCGGCCACGAGCAGCGGCGTGCGGTTGGCGCGCGCCGCCCCCGCCGCCTGGCCGGCCTTCTGCCGGACGGGCTCGGGAGTCTTCTCCGCAGCGAGCTGACCGGCGCGGAGCGTCGCATGGGCGACCACGCTGGATGCCTGGGCCGCCCTGTCCGCGACGGGAGCGGGCGCCTTGTCCGCCACCAGGTGCGCGGCCTGCTCCGCCTTGGCCCGGATCTGGTCGCTGACCTGGGCGGCCTTCTCGACCGCCCGCTCCTTGACGGCCTCGGCCTTGCCCCTCGCCTGCGCTTTGACGTCCGCCTTGCCCGCCAGCGCCTCGATGGTCCGCCCGAGCTCTTCGCGGGTGTGTTCCACCTGCTCGCGCAACTCATGGGGGGCGGGCGTGCCGATGTCGGTTCGACGTTCGTTGGTCATCGGTGTGCCTTCTCCTTGATCTCGGCCAGGTCGGCTTTGAAGCTCTTGATGGCCTGTTGCGGAGCGGGCGTTCCGGCCTTGGCCACCTGCTGCTTCCCGAACAGGGCCACGACGGCCGCCAGTGCGGCCAGCGCCGCCCCGACGAGGAGGGCCGAAGCCCACAGCGGGAGTACCAGGGCCAGGGCGGCGACGCACGTCGCGGTGAAGGCCTGCGCCGCCAGGATGCCGATGAGCCCTGCCGCGCCGAAAAGACCACCGCCCTTGCCGAAGCGCCTCCCCTTCTGCGCCATTTCCGCGCGGGCCAGCTGCATCTCCTCGCGAATCAGCTCCGAAATCTGCTGGGAAGCGCGCGAGACCAGTACTCCCACGGGTTCTTCGGTGGTGTGAGCCCGCCGCTCTATCGTGCTCATGACGTGATCACCTGCCTGCCTCCTCTTGGACGTGTGCAGCCTGTCGTCACGGCGCGGCTACCCAGCAACCGGACGGGCATCCATCCCCGGACGCCCCCGATTTCGAGTCCAACCGGTACGGGGCCGGCGGCGCCCATCAGCCGTGGCG
The DNA here is from genome assembly GCF_018614135.1 of Streptomyces sp. ISL-66. Taxonomy (GTDB): domain Bacteria; phylum Actinomycetota; class Actinomycetes; order Streptomycetales; family Streptomycetaceae; genus Streptomyces. The sequence goes on along the minus strand of NZ_JAGGOW010000120.1, from coordinate 9,157 downwards.
GTCGAGCGGGCCCCATGCCCCTTGCTGCCGCTCGATCTCCTCTTGCGCCTCGGCGATGACCTTCCGGTCGATCCAGCCCAGCGGCTCCACGTCCCGAACGAGGGGTTCGTTGTCGGGCCCGCGGCCGACCTCCGCGCCGTACAGCAGCCACGGCCTCACCCGGCGGTCCTTGACGACCGGCAGGTGGGAGTAGTCGTACAGGCGCCGCGCGGCCCACGTGCGGAGGGGCCGCTCGCCCCACCAGTCCTCGATGTCCATGGGGTTCGCCGACAGACCCGGCAGCTCCACACCGGTGAGCTCGTCCCGGCTCGACGGCTCGGGAAGATCGGCCTGGGGGCCCATGGACCAGCGCACGTACAGCCCGCGCCGGTCCGCCAGCAGGCCGCCCAGCTCGTCCAGCGACCCGATGACGGCCATTTCCGTTGTGTCGTGGGCCTCGTACATGCGGGGCGGCTACCCGCCCGCTCCCCGTACCACTCCCCCGTCCGTCGTCCCGTCGTTTTCCCCACGCGCCGCGCGCCCAGGACCGTCAGCCCTCGACGCCGGTGGACGTGTGGGGGGCGCCGACGGGCTTGGACTCGGGTGAGCCGCGCTGGCGCAGGTAGACGGACAGGATGACCATCGCGGCGACGGCCAGGAGCTCGGACTGCCAGTTCTGCAGGGTGCGGCTCCAGAAGTCCGGCTGAGCGAGGTAGGCACCCCATCCGACGGGGTCTTGCAGCTGCCGGAGCCGCTGTTCGTCGTACGCCGCCATGCCCGTGATCGACTGCGCGAACCACGAGGCCACGAACAGGCAGCCCATGACCAGCCCGAGGGAGCGCGCGTACAGCCGCTGCCGCCAGTCCTTCGTGCCGGCCCAACGGGGCGAGTCCGCCTGCGCGTGGTCGCCCAGCCGCTGTTCCCGGTCCGACTCGGTTCCGGTCTTGTGGAGCTCCTTGGACTCGGGGGAACCCCGCTGGACGAGCCAGACGGTGCCGAAGATGAAGAGGAAGAACTGGAGGAACTCCGACTGCCAGTTCTCGGTGACGTCCACGGCGAAATCCGAGGTGGTCACGTACTCGCCCAGGCTGATGCGCTGGAGCCCGTCGACGGTGAGCTGGTCGTTGAACTCGGCGTGTCCGGCGATCGCCTGCCCGACCAGGACCAGCAGGAACGCCGTCCCGAAGGTGAGGGTGAGGCTGTTGTCCCGCCAGAAACCGCGGGTCTGCCGCTCCTGCTGCCGGTCGTCGCTCATCGGTGCATCGCTCCGATCGCGATGAAGTACCCCAGTCCGCCGACCACCACGACGAGGCAGGTCACAAACAGGAAGCGCATCGTCAGCCGCCCTTCAGCGTGCACTGGTAGGGCTGTTCCCCCTGGGGGGTGCAGCCGGCCGCCACAACCTTCCACCCGCCGCTGAACCGGGACAGGAACACCGTGTCGCCGTCGAGCCGCAGCATGGCCTGGCGCCCGTACACCTCAGTGGCGAGCACCGCTCCCGACCTCGGCAGCTCCTCCCCCGTCAGCGCCTGTGCGCACGGTTTCTGCTCGTCGTCCTGGAGCTGCCGCAGGGTTTCCGGTGCCAGGAGCCGGCAGGCCTTTTCGTTTTCTCCGGCCGAAAGGGCCCGTACGAAGGCCTCGCCGGCCGACTGCGCCCCTTCCACGCGGGCGGCGGACGCCCCGCAGGCGGTCACGAGCGCACCCGTGACGCATACCCAGAGGACGGCGCCCACCCTCGTCCGCCTCACCGGTGGCGCCCAACTCCGGGCGGCACGATCACGTCCACGCGACTTCTCCCTGTACGAGGCCAAACCGGAACCGCATCTCCTACCTATGCCCCGCCCCTGCCGCCACATCCGCCTCTGCCCCGCCACACCACCCGCCCGGCCCACGCGCCGGCGCCGCCGCGGCCCGGTCACGGCTCCCGCCGCGAAATCGGAGGAAATCGGAGAGAATCTGAGCGAATCGGAGGGAGTCAGGGAGATCGTGCGCTCCGCTGGCGCCCGCTCTGACCGCCCCCGCCCGGGGCCCGCCCCGGGCCCGCCCCGACAGTCGGGCTTAAGCCTTCGTCGGGCCCGCCCGGAACCTGGCGCGTGTCGGTTCGTTGGGCCACGCGACCCCGCGCAGCCCGGCCGGAAGGACCTCTCGTGAGCAGTGGTATCGACGTGGACAGCAGTTCTGTCAGGGCCTTTCTGGAGCTGAAGAGCAGGCGGGAGGTCAACACGGTGATCTACCTCATCGACGACACTTCCGACGCGGTCGTCCCCGGGCTCCACGGGAATCTGACACTGGACGAGCTCCAACAGGCTCTGCCCGCCGACGAGCCGCGGCTGATCGTCTACGACCTGACGTTCGCCGCGGCCGACGGAGCCCGCCGCAAGGAGATCGTCCTGATCGAGTGGATGCCCGGAGCCGCCGTTCCCCGGGCCCGGGCCGCCTACGCGGCGGCATCGACCGCCCTGCGCGGCACGCTCGACGAGATCCACGTCCGCATTCCGGCCACCGAACTCTCCGAGCTGGAATACCGCCACCTCGTGGCCCGGGCCGTCTGACTCCCGAGGCGAGGGCGCCGTCGCCCGCCTCCCTGCCGGACCTTCGTCAGGTGCCGTGGCGTTACGCACGGCGCCGGCCCGGCTGGTGGCGAGGGCGGCGGCCGCCTCAGCGGTCCCCGGAGGCGTTCTCCGCGGTCTGCAGGGCCTGACCGGCGATGGTCAGCGCTTCTTGGTCCTGCCCGGCGCTCTTGGCCGCCTTGGCCTGGCGAAGAGCCACGTCCAACAGTTCCCTGGTGTGCTCGGGCAGGCCGGTCGACGCCGCCGCGTCTTCCAGGCGGCGGATGGTGTCGCTCACGAGGTCCTCGGACACGGCGCGTCCTCCTTCGGTACGGATCTGGGGCGTACGACGCTGCCACGGAGCCGGCGGACGGCGGGGACGGCGGGGACGGCGTGCGGCGGAACCACTCTGATGGTGCAGGCAGGAGTGCCGGATCGGAGCCACTTCGCGGGTCTGACGTTTATCGCGGCCGGGCGGGTGCAGACGAGAACTGACAGCCTTCGACTCGACGGGAGACACACCATGGGCATCATCGCCTGGATCCTCATCGGCCTGCTCGCCGGCGCCATCGCCAAGGCTCTGATGCCGGGGCGCGACCCGGGCGGCATCATCATCACGATGCTCATCGGCATCGCGGGCGGTCTGCTCGGCGGCTGGCTCGGCAAGGTCATCTTCGGCGTCGACTCCATCGATGGCTTCTTCGACCTCTCCACCTGGATCGCCGCCATCATCGGTTCCGTGATCCTGCTCGCCGTCTACCGCCTCGTCACGGGAGGCCGCCGCTCGCACCGTCACGCCTAGTGCTGTGGCCGGGGGAAGGGGCCGCACCCCGTGGGGTGGGCCCCTTCCCCATGTGGCCCGCGGGAACGCGCGGCATGTGGTTCACGGGCGCCCCTGCCTTGTTACATCCGGTTCCGTCGGGGCAGGCGCGCCGTGAGAGACGCTTCTGGATGCGGAAGGAAAAGCCATGACTACAGCACGCGACATCATGACGCCCGGCGCCGAGTGCATCGATGCTGACTCAACCGTCCTGGAGGCGGCCGAGAAGATGGCTCGTCTCGATGTCGGAGCGCTGCCCATCTGTGGGAGCCTGCAGGCCACCTCCTCGGGCTGATCCCCATGGACACATCAGGCCCGGCCCGCCCCTTGGCCGTCGTCACCGGCGCCTCCAGCGGAATCGGGTTCGAGCTGGCCCGTACGTGCGCGCTCCACGGATACGACCTCGTGGTGGCCGCCGAGGACGAGCTCCTCGATGAGTCGGCGGCCCGCCTGCGCGTGTACGGCACCGCCGTGCACGCGGTGCGTACGGATCTGGCCACCTACGACGGCGTCGAGGTCCTCATGGGGCAGTTGCGCACCCTCGACCGTCCCGTCAATGCGGCCTTTCTGAACGCGGGCATCGCCAGGGCGGGCGCGTTCCTCGAAACCGATCTCGCCGACCTGGCCCGGGTGATCGACGTCAACGTCTCCTCCACCGTGCACTTGGCGCGGCGGCTCCTGGAGGGCATGACCGCGCGCGGCGCGGGCCGACTGCTGATCACCTCTTCGGTCGCCGCCGAGGTGCCCGGGCCGTACAACGCCGTCTACAACGCTTCCAAGTCCTTCCTGCAGTCCTTCGCCCTCGCCCTGCACGAAGAGCTCCGGGGCACCGGGGTGACGGTCACCTCCCTGCTGCCGGGTACCACCGACACCCCGTTCTTCGTCCAGGCGGGCCTGCTCGACACCCGTCTGGGGCGTTCGAAGAAGGACGATCCCGCGCTCGTCGCCCGACAGGCGTTCCGCGCGCTCATGGCCGGCCGCTCCTCGCAGGTGGCCGGTTCCGTGCGCACCAGGGCCCAGGAGCTCGCCACCCGGGCCCTTCCCCTCGGGACCAGGGCCGCTCTGCACTCCCGGTGGGCGCGCCCGCACGGAAGCCCCAGTCACCTCTAGGAAGGGCCAGGGGGTGAGCGCGGCCACGCCGCGTCATCACCCCGATGGCCCTCTCTCGATGCCGTCCCTCATGGGCTGGGGCAGGCTGATGCCGTCCCTGCGGGCTCGTCCCGGGCAATGAGCGGGCGCACGAGCCGCCCCTCCAACTCCTGCGTCCCGCGCCTTTCGTTCACGAGGGGATCCCTGTGGGCACATCTCAGGCTCCGCGCTGGCAGCACGCAGTCGTCACGGGAGGTGCGGGCTTCGTCGGATCGCACCTCTGCTCCGCCCTGCTGGCCGCAGGGAGCGCCGTCACCTGCGTGGACGACTTCAGTACGGGACGTCCGGAAAACATCTCCGAGCTGATCGGCCGCCCCGGATTCACCCTGGTCGAGGCGAACGTGTCGCGTCCCTTCACCGTGGACCGCGACCCCGACCTCGTCCTGCACCTGGCGTCGCCCGCCTCTCCCGCCGACTACCTCCGGCTCCCGGTGCACACGCTGGAAGCGGGCAGCCTCGGTACGCGCAATGCTCTGGAGCTGGCGCACCGCAGCGGGGCGCGGTTCCTCCTGGCGTCCACCTCCGAGGTGTACGGCGATCCGCAGGAGCACCCGCAGAACGAACGGTACTGGGGCCACGTCAATCCCGTCGGTCCCCGGAGCGTTTACGACGAGGCCAAGCGCTTCGGCGAGGCGCTGACCGTGGCGCACGCGTCGGACCGGGGAACGGACGCCTGCATCGTGCGGCTGTTCAACACCTACGGCCCGCGCATGCGGGGGTACGACGGCCGCGCCGTTCCCACCTTCATCCGTCAGGCGCTGGCAGGAGCCGCGCTGACGGTGACCGGTGACGGCCTCCAGACCCGCTCGCTGTGTTACGTCGAGGACACCGTCGCCGGGATCCTCGCCGCGGCCGACCACGGCATGCGCGGCCCGGTGAACATCGGCAACCCCGCCGAGCTGACCATGCTGGAACTGGCCCGGTGGATCGTCGAACTCACCGGCTCGCCCTCGGACATCAGCTTCATCGAACGGCCGACGGACGACCCCACCGTGCGCTGCCCCGACATCACGCTGGCCCGGGACAAGCTGCAATGGGAGCCGCGGGTCACGGCAGAGGACGGGCTGCGCCGCACCATCGCTTGGTTCCGGGCTCACACGGACAGTTGAGACCCGGCTCACCGACGCCGATGCCGACGCCGACGCCCATGCCGACGCCGGCCCCCGCCCGCCGCAGCTGACGACAGCCGGTGCCGCACGTCGCCCGACCGATCTCCGCACAGCCGAAAGGCCTCCGTCACCATGCGCATTCTCGGAATCAACGCGCTCTTCCACGACCCCGCCGCCGCGCTCGTCATCGACGGCCGAACGGTGGCCGCCGCGGAAGAGGAGAGGTTCTCCCGTCGAAAGCACGGCAAGCGACCGGTGCCGTTCTCCGCTTGGGAACTGCCGGAACAGGCAGCCGCCTGGTGTCTTCGGCGGGCCGGGCTGCGCCCGCAGGACCTGGACGCCGTCGCGTACTCCTACGATCCGGCTCTGGCCAGGCCCGCGGAGTCCATGGGCCTGCACGACCCCTGGGACCATCTGCGCCAGACGTACGCACAGCAGGCCCCGCAGTTCCTGGCGACGGCGCTGCCGGGACTCGATCCCTCCCTCGTGCACTTCGTACCCCACCACATGGCACACGCCGCTTCCGGCGCCTTCGCCGCCGAGGACGCGCAGAGCAGTTCCGTACTGGTCCTCGACGGGCGCGGCGAACGTGCTTCCCATCTGGCGGCCCGCCGGACCGGCACCCGGCTCGAACCGCTGCACGCCCAGGACCTCCCCCACTCGCTGGGGCTCGTGTACGAGGAACTCACCGGTCACCTCGGCTTCTTGCGGTCCTCGGACGAGTTCAAGGTGATGGCCCTCGCCTCGCACGGGACCCCGCGCATGCTCTGCGAGCTGCGGCGGTACGTGTACTCGACGGGCGACGGCGGCTTCCACGCGACCGGCGTTCCCTGGGCGGAGTTCTGTCCGGCCCGTGGCCCCGACGAACCGTGGACCGCCGCCCATGCGGATGTCGCGGCGAGCGCCCAGGCCGTCCTGGAGGAGACGCTGCTCGACCTGGTCCGCTGGCTGCACGGGCGCACCCACGACGACGTGCTCACCCTGGCCGGGGGCGTCGCCCTCAACTGCGTGGCCAACTCCCGCATCGCCCGCGAGGGGCCCTTCTCCCGGGTGTGGGTGCAGCCCGCGGCCGGCGACGCCGGTACGGCGCTGGGCTCCGCGCTGCTCCTCGCCGCCGGTACGGGCGAGGAACCCGAGCCGATGGCCGGTGCGGACCTGGGACGCGACTGGTCCGACGCGGAGCTCGGAGCATGGCTCAAGACCGCGGGGGTGCCTTTCGAACGGCCCCCGGACATCGCGGCGACCGTCGCCGAGGCGCTCGCCGACAACGCGATCGTCGCCTGGTTCCAGGGCCGGGCGGAGTTCGGTCCGCGGGCCCTCGGGCACCGCTCGCTGCTGGCCCATCCGGGGCACGCGGGAAACCTGGAGCGCCTCAACGACGTCAAGGGCCGTGAGCAGTTCCGCCCGGTGGCTCCGATGGTGCTGGCGGAACGGGCGTCCGAGATCTTCGACGGCCCGCTGCCCAGCCCGTACATGCTCTTCGTCCACGACGTGCACCCCGACTGGCGCGAACGCATCCCGGCCGTGGTCCACGTCGACGGCACGGCCCGCATCCAGACGGTGGACCCGGCGCGCGAGCCGCTGGTGGCGCGCATGCTCGCCGAGTTCGAGCGGCGCACCGGACTGCCCGTGGTCGTCAACACCAGTCTGAACACGGCCGGCCGGCCGATGGTCGACGATCCCCGGGACGCCTTGGAGTGCTTCGGCTCGTCACCCGTGGACCTGCTCGCCATCGGGCCGTACGCCGTCTGGCGCGACGGTCTGTTCCGTGCCGGACAAGGAGATTGAGATGACATCGGTGCTGACGTCACCGCCGTACGCCGTCGTCGTGCCCACGATCGGCCGGCCCAGTCTCGGGGCATGTCTGCAGGCTCTCGCGGCGGCCGCGGCCGACGGGTACGGACCGGTGCGCGTGGTCCTCGTCCACGACCGGCCCGGCGCCGACGGCACGCCACCTCCGCTGGACGTTCCGCCCGCCCTGCGGCCCGTGACCACGGTCGTGGCCGGCGGGGCACGGGGACCCGCCGCGGCCCGCAACACCGGGGCCGCGGCCGTCGGTCCGGTGCCCTGGATCGTCTTCCTGGACGACGACGTGGTGCCGGGGCCCGGCTGGGGCGCGGACCTGGCCCGGGACCTGACGTCGGCAGCGCGGGACACCGCGGCGGTGACCGCCCGCATCGAGGTCCCGCTGCCGGCCGGCCGTCGCCCCACGGACTGGGAACGCAATACGGCGGGCCTGGCCACCGCCCGCTGGATCACCGCCGACATGGCCTTCCGGCGCGAGGCGCTGGAAGCGGCCGGAGGCTTCGACGAGCGGTTCCGGCGCGCCTTCCGGGAGGACTCCGACCTGGCCCTGCGCCTGCTCGACGGCGGCTGGACCCTGGCGTCCGGCTCCCGCCGCACCACCCACCCGGTCCGGCCCGCCGACCGCTGGGTCTCCGTCCGTCTCCAGGCGGGGAACGCCGACGACGTCCTGATGGCCCGACTCCACGGACACGACTGGTGGAGCCGGGCCGCCGCCCCGCGCGGGCGGCTGCCCCGCCACCTCGCCGTGAGCGCCGCCGCCACCGCGGCGGTGGGCTGCGCGCTGCTCGGCAGACGGGCCGCCGCCGCCGCGTGTGCGGCCGGCTGGCTGGCCGGCACGGGTGAGTTCGCCGCCGCGCGGATCGCACCGGGGCCCCGTACCCGGGCCGAGGTGGCCGTCATGGCGGCCACGAGCCTGCTCATCCCGCCCGTGGCGGTCTGGCACTGGATGCGCGGGCACGCCCTGCACCGGGGGGCCCGGCGCCGGGGGCCGGCGGCTCCGCCCGCCGCGGCCCGGGCGGCCGCTGGCGAGGGGACTCCCCGCGAGCAGGTGCTCTCATGAGGAGCCACCGCGTCGCGGGCACGTCGCCGAAGGACGGCCCCTGGCTGTGGGAATCCCCCGGTACGGCACGGCGGAGCCGTTACCGGTCCGGCAAGAACGGCGGGCTCCCGGAGGCTGTTCTCTTCGACCGCGACGGCACGCTGGTCGTCGACGTCCCGTACAACGGCGACCCGGCCAGGGTCGCCCCGATGCCCTTCGCCCGTGCCGCGGTGAGCGTGCTGCGCGGACTGGGGATACCGGTCGGCGTCGTGAGCAACCAGTCGGGGGTCGCGCGCGGGCTCCTGACGCAGGACCAGGTGGAGTCCGTACGCCGGCGGGTGGACGCCCTGTTCGGTCCCTTCGACGTGTGGGCCGTGTGTCCCCACGGACCGGAGAGCGGCTGCGGTTGCCGCAAGCCCGCGCCCGGGCTGGTCCTCGCCGCGTGCGAGCGGCTCGGCGCGGCGCCCGGGCACACGGTGGTCATAGGTGACATCGGTGCCGACGTGCGGGCCGCCCGTGCGGCCGGGGCGCGCGGTGTGCTGGTGCCGACGCAGACGACCCGTCCGGAGGAGCTCGCGGCCGCGGCCGAGTCGGCGGCAGATCTGCTCACCGCGGTGCGCCTGCTGTTGCCGGGCCGTGGCCGGACGCCGGACCGGGCGCCGTCGGACCGGCCGCCGGACCGGCCGCCGTCGGACCGGGCGCCGTC
>NZ_JAGGOW010000119.1:3004-5424 GCF_018614135.1 Streptomyces sp. ISL-66 | reverse complement strand
CCGGAGCCCGAGGCCGAGCCCGAGCCGGCGCCGGTCGTCGTGGAGGCCCCGGCGGAGCCCGTGGTCGAGGCCGCGCCGGCCCGTCCGCGTCGCCGTGCCACCCGCAAGGCCACCGCACCCGCCGGTTCCCCGGTGGGCGCGGAGGCGGCCGTGGTGGTCGTCGAGACGCCGGTGGAGACCCCGGCGCCGGCCGCCGAGCCCGTCGTCGAGGAGGCCGCCCCGGAGGCTCCCGCCAAGAAGGCGGTCCGCAAGACGGCCGCCAAGAAGGCGACCACGACCACGGCGAAGAAGGCCCCGGCCAAGAAGGCGGCGGCCGCTAAGAAGACCGTCGCCAAGAAGGCGACGACGGCCAAGACGGCCGCGAAGAAGACCGTGACGAAGCGGGCGACGAAGAAGACCGCGGCGGCCGAGCAGCAGACGCTGCCCTCCGTCTCGGCTCCGACCGAAGCCTGATCCGCTTCCGGGCTGTGGGCCCCGCCGTGTGGCGGGGCCCACAGCCTTGCGGGACCCGGTTTGACCCCCTGGAACCGGGCCCGTAACCTAGACCGTCGGCATGTCTTAGACGATTACGTTTAAAACGTGCCGCGCTCCTGAGCACCTTCCTCCCGCTGAGCACCACGTGCGGGAGAGGCCGCTCGTCCTTCCGGATCGGTCCGGTCCCGTCCTTGCGGCGGGCCCTGCCTGAGTGGCTGGCTTCAGGAGCATCCGCCCCGAGTGAGAGAGAGTTCCGCGTGTACGCCATCGTGCGCAGCGGTGGTCGCCAGCACAAGGTTGCTGTCGGCGACATCGTTGAAGTTGACAAGATTCCCACCGCCAAGGTTGGCGACACGGTCGAGCTCTCGACCCTGCTCGTTGTCGACGGCGAAGCCGTGACCAGCGACCCGTGGGTCCTGGCCGGCGTCAAGGTCACGGCTGAGATCGTGGATCACCACAAGGGCGTCAAGATCGACATCCTGCGTTACAAGAACAAGACCGGCTACCGCCGTCGCCAGGGTCACCGCCAGCAGTACACGGCGATCAAGGTCACCGGTATTCCCGCGGCTGCGAAGTAAGAGGGACTGAGACATGGCACACAAGAAGGGCGCATCGTCCACTCGGAACGGGCGCGATTCCAATGCTCAGCGGCTCGGCGTGAAGCGCTTCGGCGGTCAGGTCGTTTCCGCTGGTGAGATCCTCGTTCGCCAGCGCGGCACCCACTTCCACCCGGGTTCGGGTGTCGGTCGTGGTGGCGACGACACGCTGTTCGCGCTGCAGGCCGGTTCGGTCGAGTTCGGCACGCACCGTGGCCGCAAGGTCGTCAACATCGTTCCGGCCGCCTGATCTCAGCTCCGGCTGAATCGGCAGTTCGAAACATCCCGAGGGCGGATCTCAACTCTTCCCGGCGTCAGCCGGGAAGAGAGGTCCGCCCTCGGCGCGTTGTCACATAGACACGTTTTAATGGGCAGCAAGGCCTGCCCGGGACATTCCCGTATGTATCTGGAGGAACACCCATGACCACCTTCGTGGACCGCGTCGAGCTGCACGTCGCCGCGGGTAACGGGGGCCACGGCTGCGCCTCCGTTCACCGGGAGAAGTTCAAGCCGCTCGGCGGCCCCGATGGCGGCAACGGCGGCCGTGGCGGCGACGTCATCCTGGTGGTGGAGCAGGCTGTCACCACCCTGCTGGACTATCACCACAGCCCCCACCGCAAGGCCACCAGCGGCAAGCCCGGCGAGGGCGGCAACCGCTCCGGCAAGGACGGCCAGGACCTCGTCCTGCCCGTGCCGGACGGCACCGTCGTCCTCGACAAGGAGGGCAACGTCCTCGCCGACCTCGTCGGCCAGGGCACCACGTACGTCGCGGCCGAAGGCGGCCGCGGCGGCCTCGGCAACGCCGCGCTCTCCTCCGCCCGCCGCAAGGCCCCCGGCTTCGCGCTCCTCGGCGTCCCCGGCACCGGCGGCGACGTCATCCTGGAGCTCAAGACCGTCGCCGACGTGGCGCTGGTCGGCTTCCCGAGCGCCGGCAAGTCCTCGCTGATCTCGGTGCTCTCCGCGGCCAAGCCGAAGATCGCGGACTACCCCTTCACCACCCTCGTCCCGAACCTGGGCGTCGTCACCGCCGGCTCGACGGTCTACACGATCGCCGACGTCCCGGGCCTCATCCCGGGCGCCAGCCAGGGCAAGGGCCTCGGCCTGGAGTTCCTGCGCCACGTCGAGCGCTGCTCGATCCTCGTGCACGTCCTGGACACCGCCACCCTGGAGTCCGACCGCGACCCGGTCGCCGACCTCGACGCCATCGAGGAGGAGCTCAAGCTCTACGGCGGCGGCCTGGAGAAGCGCCCCCGCCTCGTCGTCCTCAACAAGGTCGACATTCCGGACGGCAAGGAGCTCGCCGACATGGTCCGCCCGGACCTGGAGGCCCGCGGCTACAAGGTCTTCGAG
>NZ_JAGGOW010000119.1:0-2906 GCF_018614135.1 Streptomyces sp. ISL-66 | reverse complement strand
CTCGCCGACCGGCTCAACCGCCTCGGTGTCGAGGAGGCGCTGCGCAAGGCCGGTGCCCGTGCGGGTGACGGCGTCGCCATCGGTTCCGACGAGAACGCGGTCGTCTTCGACTGGGAGCCGACCATGATGGCCGGTGCCGAGATGCTGGGCCGCCGCGGTGAGGACCACCGTCTGGAGGCGCCGCGTCCGGCCACCACGCGCCGCAAGGAGAAGGAAGCCGAGCGGGACTCCGCGCAGCAGGAGTACGACCAGTTCCGTCCCTTCTGAGGGACGCATTCCGCCGGACGGTGACCGGTGGCCCGGGAGTGGAGCCGCGTTTACCCGAGTGGCCTAGGATCCCCTGGTGACGTGCACCAAAACCCCCACCGTTTCCGTTGTGGTGATCGCGTACAACGACGCCGGGCTCGTGGGCGAGGCCGTTTCCTCGGCCCTCGCCCAGGGCCCGGTGGTTGGCGAGGTCATCGCCGTCAACGATGCCTCCACCGATGGGACCGGGCCGGTGCTGGACGGGCTGGCCGCCCTCCATCCCCGCCTGAAGGCGGTGCACCGTTCGGAGAACAGCGGGGGTTGCGGGACCCCGCGCAACGATGGGATCGAGGCCGCGACCTCCCCGTACGTCCTGTTCCTGGACAGCGACGACGTCCTGCCCGCGGGGGCGGCCGCGGCCCTGGTGCGGGCCGCGGTGCGGCACCGGGCGCCGGTCACGGCCGGCACCTGCGTCCGCAGGGAACTGCCCGGCGGACGCGAGGTGCCCTGGGTCCCCGGCCTCTACACGCCGGGAGAGGTGATCGACCGGCCGGTCGACCGACCGGAACTGGTCCGGGACACCCTCTGCGTGAACAAGCTCTACGACCGGGCCTTCCTGAACGAGCACGGGATCCGCTTCCCCGACGGCCGGTTCGTCTACGAGGACTTCGTGTTCACCGCCCGCCTGCTGGCCGCCGCGCCCCGCATCGCGGTGACCGGCGAGCTCGTCTACGTGTGGCACGTGCGCCGCGACGCCGCCCGGGTGTCCATCTCCCTGGACCGCGAGGACGTCGGCAACTGGCGTGCGCGCGTCGAAGCCCACCGCGCCGCCTCGCGGATCATCAACGAGTCCTCACCCGAACTGGGCCGCGCATGCCAGGTCAAGTTCCTGGAGCACGACCTGCGCATGTACCTGCGCGAACTCGGCGGGGACCCCGACTACCAGGCCGCCTGGTGGACCCTGACCCGCGACTACCTCGCCGGTTTCACCGACGCCGACATCGAGGCCGCCGCGGCGCCCGCCCGCTGGATCGTACGGGCGCTGCGCGCCTGCGAGGCCCCGCCCGCCCCCGCCGACCTGCGGCGGCTGATCGGCTTCGCCGCCGACCCGCCCCGGCTGCCGCCCCCGTACGCGACGGGCCGCGACGGGGCGGCGGTGTGGAGTGACACGCTGCCGGTGGAGCTGGACGGGCTGGCGGAGCTGGGGACGGGCGAACTGCCCGTCACCGTCGACGCCGAGCCGCTCGGTTCCGGCGGGCTGCGGATCCTCGTCCACGACCTGTACGGCCGCCTCGCCCCGGCCGGCCCGCGCAGCGTTCAGCTGAGCTTCCTGCCCAGGGAGGGCGGGAAGCCGCTGTTCGCCGAGCCTGCGGAGCTGCGCCTCGCCGCGAGCGGCGGCCACTGGACCGCGGAGCTGCCCTTCCGCCTCACCACGCTGGCGGCCGCCGGTCGCGGCGCGGGCCGTCGGGGCATGCAGGCGTGGGACGTTCAGGCGAGCGTGGAGTGCGCGGACGGGAGCTCCCTGCTCACCTCTCCGCGCCCCCTCGACAGCCTGCTCCACCGGCGGGTGCTGCCCAGCAGCCGGTACGGTGTGCTGTTGGCGCAGCCCTACCGCACGGCCGGCGGATCGCTGGCCGTGCGCCTCGCGCCCGGGGCCGGCGGTGTCATGAGCCTCGTACGCGACCGCCTCCACCGCCTGCGGCGGGCCGGCAGGAGCCGGGTGCCGAGAGGGGCCCGGCGGTAGCCGGAAGGGAAGCGGGTCCGGCGGCAGCCGGAAGAACAAGAGACAGAGCCCAAGGAGATACGCATGACGTTTCTGATCACTGGTGGTGCCGGATACATCGGGGCGCACGTCGTCCGCGCGATGCTGCTCGCGGGTGAGGAGGTCGTGGTTCTGGACGACCTCTCCACGGGCAACGCCGACCGCGTCCCGCAGGGTGTCCCGCTGGTGGTCGGTTCCGTGCTGGACCGGCAGGTCCTGGACGAGACGTTCGCCCGGCACGAGATCACCGGCGTGGTCCACCTGGCGGGCAAGAAGCAGGTCGGCGAGTCCGTGGAAAAGCCGCTGCACTACTACGAGGAGAACGTGCAGGGCCTCACGGTCCTGCTCGGCGCCGTGGCCGCCGCCGGCGTCCGCAACTTCCTCTTCTCCTCCTCCGCCTCCGTGTACGGGATGCCCGACGTCGACCTCGTCACCGAGGACACCCCGTGCCTGCCGCTGAGCCCGTACGGGGAGACGAAGCTGGCCGGCGAGTGGCTGGTCCGCGCCGCAGGCAAGGCGCACGGCATCTCCACCGCCTGCCTGCGCTACTTCAACGTGGCGGGCGCCGCGACGCCCGAGCTCGCCGACACCGGCGTGTACAACCTGGTCCCGATGATCTTCGAGCGCTTCGACAAGGGCGAGGGCGCCCGGATCTTCGGCGACGACTACCCGACCCCGGACGGCACCTGCATCCGCGACTACATCCACGTCGCGGACCTGGCGGAGGCCCACGTGGTGGCGGCCCGCAAGCTCGTCGAGTGGGGCGCGCAGGGCGAGTACCGGGACCTGACCGTCAACATCGGCCGGGGCGAGGGCGTTTCCGTCCGCGAGATGGTCGACCTGGTGAACGACACCACCGGGCACACCGATGCGGCGTACGCGCCCGTGATCTCCCCGC
>NZ_JAGGOW010000011.1 GCF_018614135.1 Streptomyces sp. ISL-66 | reverse complement strand
TGCACCCTCTACCTCGGCGAACCCCTCACCTGACCAACACCCCTCCACGAACTTCCGCGGAGCAGCACTAGCCTAGCGGGGTGCGGCGAGCAGGCGGCCGGTGAGCAGGCCGCCCAGGGTGTTCGCGGCGGCGAGCAGCCAGGCGGTCAGCAGGACCAGGAACAGGGCCGCGGCCAGCCAGGAGAAGGCTGCGAGGCCGGTGTGGCGGGCGAGGCCGGCGGCGCCGGTGACGCAGGTGCCGACGGGGAAGGTCAGCGCCCACCAGGTCATGGCGAACCCCATGCCGTCGCGGGCGGCCCGCAGCAGCATCGCCGCGGCCAGCGCCAGCCAGAGGAGGGCGAATCCCATCACGGGGACCCCGTAGACCACGGCGAAGGCGGCGAAGGCGCCGGAGTACGCGGTGGATATCGACTGGGGGGCCATGTCGGCGAGCGAGTTCACCGCGGTGGTGGACTGGCCGAGGGGGCCGAGGACCAGGAACAGGGTCGGGGTGAGCGCCAGGGGGAGGGGACCGCTCACGATCAGCCGGCCGAACACCAGGGGGAGCAGCAGCAGGGTGGCGAGCAGGCTGATCCCGAACATGGCGTAGCAGGCGAGGAGCATGGCCTCGCGGGCCTGGCCGGCGGGCAGGTGGGGGATCAGCAGGGGGCCCAGCGCGGCGGAGACCATCGGGGCGACCACGGGCAGCAGCCAGACGGGGGTGGCCTGGTGGGCCTCGACCTTGTGGCGGACCACCATCAGGTAGGGCACGGCGACGGCGGCGAGCAGGCCGATCGCGGTGCCGGCGGTGAACAGGACCGTGTCCACGGCGACGGCGGCGGGGACACCCATGAGGTCCTTGCCGACGATGAGGGTGCCGCCGCCGACGGCCAGCAGGGCCATCGCGAGGCAGCCGTAGAAGGGGGCGACGGCCGGGTCGAGCAGATGGGCGCGGGCCTGGTCGCGGTGGTGGATCCAGTGGCCGGCGCGGGCGGTCAGCAGTACGGCGAGGGCGGTGGCGGACAGGACCCAGAAGACCTGGCAGGCCACGCGCTGGCCGGGGATCTGGTAGGGGAGGGCGGCGCCGGCGTTGGCGATGATCGCCGTGCCCATGACCGAGGCGTACCAGTTGGGACCGAGGTGGCGCAGGGAGGGGACCTTGTGGATCCGCGGGGTCCCGGGGGTGGTGGGACGGGGGCGTACGAGGGTGGTGGCCATGGGTCCAGCGTCCCGCCGGGCGGCGCCGGACGGCAGAGGGCTTGTTCCTATGAGGGCATAAACTGAAGTTATGGGTATTGAGGAGTGGGCTGAGTCGCAGGTACCGCTGGCGCACCGGGTCCCGGACCTGGGCGCCATGGAGCTGCTGCTGGCCGTCGCCCGGGTGGGGAGCCTGAGCGGGGCCGCCCGGCGGCTCGGCATCACCCAGCCCGCCGCCAGCAGCCGCATCCGGGCGATGGAGACCCGGCTCGGGGTCGCGCTCGTGGACCGGTCGCCGCGGGGCTCGACGCTGACCCGGGAGGGCGCGCTGGTCACGGACTGGGCGCGGCGGGTGGTGGAGGCGGCCGAGGCCTTCGACGCGGGCGCCCAGGCGCTGAGGGGCCGTCGCGACTCCCGGCTGCGGGTCGCGGCGAGCATGACCATCGCGGAGTACCTGCTGCCCGGCTGGCTCATCGCGCTGCGCGGGCAGCGCCCCGGCACGGCGGTGTCGCTGCACGCGGGGAACTCGGCCACCGTCGCCGAACGGGTCCTCGCGCACGAGGCCGACCTCGGCTTCGTGGAGGGGCTCAGCGTGCCCGAAGGACTCGACGCGGTGGTGATCGCGCAGGACCGCCTGGTGGTGGCGGTGGCCCCGGGACACCCGTGGGCGCGGCGTTCGAAGGGGGTGGAGGCGGCGGAGCTGGCGGCGACGCCGCTCATCCTGCGGGAGCGCGGCTCGGGCACCCGGCAGGTCCTGGACGCGGCGCTGGCCGGCATCGGCGGCCTGGCGGAGCCGCTGCTCGAACTCGCCTCCACCACGGCGGTGAAGGCGGCGGCGCTGAGCGGGGCCGGGCCGTGCGTGCTCTCCGAGCTGGCGGTCGGGGACGAGCTGGCGGCCCGCCGCCTGGTGTCCGTCCCGGTGCTCGACACTCCGCTCGACCGGGCGCTGCGCGCGGTCTGGCCCGCGGGCTCCCGCCCGGCCGGCCCGGCCCGGGACCTGCTGTCGCTGACCCGGCACTGACCCCGCTCCGCGGGGCCTTCGGGCGGGGGCTGCCGTCCGCGGGAACGGCCCGGGCCGCGACCGGGGCGGGGACCCCGGGGACCTGCCCCGTCCGCCGTCGATGGAGTACCGCGTGCGGTTCTCCGGCCGCGCCGCGACGGCCTGCGGGCCCGGCGCGGGCGCAGCACCCCTGCGCCACCACCCCTGACGTGCCGGGAGGGTGGCGGCGGCGGGTGACGGCGAGGGGTGGCGGCCGGTCAGGCGGGCGTGGAGCGGGCCGAAGCCGCCTCGACGAGGGCGGACATCACGCGGGTGTCCTTGTCGAGTTCCGGGTGCCACTGGACGCCCAGGACCCAGTGAGCGGGGTCGGCGAGCTCGATCGACTCCACCGTACCGTCGGCCGCGTGGGACGAGGCGATCAGGCCCCGGCCCAGCCGGTCCGCGGCCTGGTGGTGGTAGGTCGGGACCTCGGACTCCTCCGGGACGAGCGCCGCGTACAGCGTGCCGGGGACCGGGCGGACCGGGTGCCAGGAGACGACCCCCGGGCTCAGCACGTGTCCGTCGATGTGCTGGACCAGCGTCCCGCCCAGGGCCACGTTCAGGGCCTGCATGCCCCGGCAGACGCCGAGCAGGGGGGTGCGGGAGGCCAGCGCCGCGGCGATGAGCGACAGCTCCCAGGTGTCGCGCAGGGTCGCGGGCGGGCCCGTACGGGGATCGCGCGGAGCTCCGTAGCGGACCGGGTCCAGGTCGGGGCCGCCCGCCACGACCAGGCCGTCCAGGCGGTCCAGCACCTCCGCCGCCGCCTCCGGGGCGTCCGGCGGCAGCAGGGCGGCCGTGCCACCGGCCGCCTGGACGAGTTCGTAGTACCCGGTGGGGACGAGGGCCGTCGGGACGTCCCACACCCCGTAGCGGGTGGATGTCTCGACGTAGGTGGTGATGCCGATGAGCGGCCTGGGCACGGTGATACCTCCGGGGAAGGGACGGGGGTCAGTCGCGGGACAGTTCGGCTTCGGCCTCGGCCAGCGCCGCGAACTCCTCCTCCGGCGCGGACGCCACCAAGTGGTGGCGACTGTAGAACGCGAAGTAGGCGAGGGCGACGGCGTACACGGCCAGGGCGATGAATGCCGCGTCCTTGTCCACCAGGAAGGTGGCGACGAGGGCCGAGAGGGCGAGCACGAAGGCCACCGAGGAGGTGACGGCGCCGCCCGGGGTGCGGTACGGGCGCTCCAGGCCCGGTTCGCGGCGCCGCAGCACCATGTGCGAAAGGGCCATCAGCGCGTACGAGATGGTCGCGCCGAACACCGCGATGTTCAGCATGCGCGGGCCGTTGCCGGTGGCGGCGGCCAGCGCGAAGCCGATGGCGCCGGGGATGAGCAGGCCCAGGTACGGGGCCTTGCGCTTCGAGGTCAGGGACAGGAAGCGCGGGAGGTAGCCCGCCCGGGAGAGGGCGAAGAGCTGGCGCGAGCCCGCGTAGATGAGGGAGAAGAAGGAGGCCACCAGGCCCGCGAGACCGGCGTAGTTGACGAAGGTCTTGAGCCAGGAGAGGCCGGGGTCGCCCTCGAGGGCGACGACCAGCGGGTTGCCCGCGTCCTTGATGGCGTCGGCCCCGCGCGCGCCCGTGGAGGCGAGGAAGGTGACCAGCGCGAGCAGGACCAGGATGCCCATGGAGATCGACAAGGCGCGCGGCACGGAGCGGACCGGGTCCTTGGCCTCTTCGGCGGCCAGCGGCACGCCCTCGACGCCGAGGAAGAACCACATGCCGAAGGGGAAGGCGGCCCAGATGCCGAGGAAGCCCAGCGGCAGCCACGAACTGGCTCCGGCGGCGGTGGTGTCGACGGCGATGTTGTCGAGATGGGACGCGTCGAACTCGGTGAACGCGCCGACGGCGAAGACGATGAGCGCGATCACGGCGATGGCGGTGACGACGAGCGAGAAGCTCAGGGCCTCGCCGACGCCCCACAGGTGGATGCCGATGAAGATCGCGAAGCAGGCGAGGTAGACCGGCCAGCCGGAGGTGAGGCCGAAGAGGTTCAGGGATTCGATGTAGTCGCCGATGAAGATGGCGATGGCGGCCGGAGCGAGGATGTACTCGATGAGGATCGCGGTGCCTGTGAGGAAGCCGCCCCAAGTGCCCAGCGCCCGGCGCGCGAAGCCGTAGCCGCCGCCCGCGGTGGGCAGGATCGCCGACAGCTCGGCGAGGGAGAAGACGAGGCAGGCGTACATCGCGCCCATCAGGACGGTGGCGATGGCGAGGCCGCCGAATCCGCCCTGGGCGAGGCCGACGTTCCAGCCCGAGAAGTCGCCGGAGACGACGTACGCGACGCCGAGACCGGTCAGCAGCAGCCAGCCGGCGCTGCCGCGCCGCAGGGTGCGGCGTTCCAGGTAGCCGTCCTTGCCGTCCTTGCCGTTCTCGGGGGACTCGCTGGGTTCGGGCACGGCTGCCAGCCGTGCGCCGGTGTCGTCGGCCATGTGCGCTCCTGCCTAGGGCAATGGTTGTGGGGCGTACCTTTGCCGTTCCGGCGCGGCGGGCGCAAGACCCTTGCGTTAAACAGCGGTTACGAAAGCCTCCCCGGGCTCAGGCCAGGAACCCCCGCAGGAGCGCCGCCGTGCCGCAGCAGTGCTCGCGCATCACCTCGCGGGCCGCGTCCGCGTTCCGCTCCAGCACCGCCTCCACCAGCGCGCTGTGCTGCTGCTGGGAGTGCTCGAGGTTGCGCACCAGCAGCGGGATGCAGTCCAGCAGGTCGTTCACGGTGGCCCTGACGGCCGCGTACTGGGCCGTCAGCGTGGCGGAGCCGGCCAGTTCGCACAGGGTGAGGTGGAAGAGCGTGTCCTGGCGGCGGTACTCGGGCAGCGGGGCGTCGTGGGTGGCGGTCAGGGCCGCGAGCAGCCGGTCCGCGTCCTTCTGCGACAGCCCCTGGGAGGCGCACAGGCCGGCCGCGCCCACCTCCAGGACCTCGCGGAAGCGCAGGGCGTCCTCGATGTCCACGCCCGCGACCCGCCGGCGCAGCTCCTCCTCGGTCCCCCCGGCCGGGGTGTCGGGGCGGGGCCGCACAAACGTTCCGCCGTACCGCCCGCGCCGGGCTTCCACCAGGCCCTGGTCCTGGAGCACCTTCAGCACCTCGCGCAGCGTCACCCGGCTGATCCCCATCCGCTCGGCCAGCTCGCGCTCGGGCGGAAGCCGCTCCCCGCCCGGGACCAGGCCGAGCCGGACCACCTGGAGGATCTGCTCCAGCGCCTCCTCGAAACCGTTGCCCGCCCGCACCTGTCGCAGCACCGGATTGAGCCGCGCGATCGCGTCACCCTCGCTCGCCGTATCGGTCATGTCGGCCCCTCCCCTTCCCAAGCAATGGTTCTATTCAATACCTTAGGCGTCCTCGGCTCACCGAAGGAGAGATTCCCGTGGTAGACCGCAAGCCGCCGCTTTCGCCCGAAGAGCTCCGTGTTCTCGTCGACAGCGGTGAAATCGACACAGTGGTCCTGGCCTTCCCCGACATGCAGGGGCGCCTCCAGGGCAAGCGGTTCGCCGCACAGTTCTTCCTCGACGAGGTCCTCGCGCACGGCACCGAGGGCTGCAACTACCTCCTCGCCGTCGACACGGACATGAACACCGTCGACGGCTACGAGATGTCCTCCTGGGACCGGGGCTACGGCGACTTCGCCATGCACCCCGACCTCGCCACCCTGCGCCGGATCCCCTGGAACCCCGGCAGCGCCTTCATCGTCGCCGACCTCGCCTGGAACGACGGCTCGCCCGTCGTCGCCGCGCCCCGGCAGATCCTGCGCCGCCAGCTGGAGCGCCTGGCCGAGCACGGCTACACCGCGATGGTGGGCACCGAGCTGGAGTTCATGGTCTTCCAGGACACCTACGAGCAGGCCTGGAACGCCAACTACCGGGGCCTGACCCCCGCCAACCAGTACAACATCGACTACTCCGTCCTCGGGACGGGCCGCGTCGAACCCCTGCTGCGCCGCATCCGCAACGAGATGCAGGCCGCGGGCCTGATCGTCGAGTCGGCCAAGGGCGAGTGCAACCTCGGCCAGCACGAGATCGCCTTCCGCTACGACGAGGCGCTCAAGACCTGCGACCAGCACGCCGTCTACAAGACGGGCGCCAAGGAGATCGCGGCCCAGGAGGGCGTCTCGCTCACCTTCATGGCCAAGTACGACGAGCGCGAGGGCAACTCCTGCCACATCCACCTCTCGCTGGGCGACGCCGACGGACGCAACGCGATGGCCGCGGACGGCCCGGACGCGCACGCCCACGGCGGTATGTCCCCCGTGATGCGCCACTTCCTGGCCGGCCAGCTCGCCGCGCTGCGCGACTTCTCCCTTCTCTACGCCCCCAACATCAACTCGTACAAGCGTTTCCGGCCCGGATCCTTCGCGCCGACCGCCGTCGCCTGGGGCGTGGACAACCGGACCTGCGCCCTGCGCGTCGTCGGACACGGCCGTTCCATGCGCTTCGAGAACCGCCTCCCCGGCGGTGACGTCAACCCGTACCTCGCCGTCGCCGGCCTGGTCGCGGCCGGGCTCCACGGCATCGAGCACCAGCTGGAACTGCCCGAGCCCTGCGCCGGCAACGCCTACACCGCCGACTTCGCGCACGTCCCCACCACGCTGCGCGAGGCCGCCGAGCTCTGGGAGAACAGCGAGATCGCCAAGGCCGCCTTCGGCCCCGAGGTCGTCGCCCACTACCGCAACATGGCGCGCGTCGAACTGGACGCGTACGACTCCGCGGTCACCGACTGGGAACTGCGCCGCTCCTTCGAACGCCTGTAGTGCCGGAGCGGTCCCGACGCACCGCCCTACCGCATCCGCCTTGCCGCACTCGCCGTACCGCACCCGCCCCACCCACCGCACCCGAACGTCTGAAAGGCCACCACGTGTCCGACGCGCTGGAAGTCTTGAATCCGGCCACCGAGGAAATCGTCGCCGTCGTCCCGGCCGCCACACGGGACGACGTCGACGCCGCCGTCGTGCGGGCCGCCGCGGCCCAGCGGATCTGGGCGGCCGCGGCCCCCGCCGACCGGGCCAGACTGCTGCGCCGCTTCGCCGCCGTCGTCGACGGGCACATCGAGGAGCTGGCCCGCCTGGAGGTCCGGGGCGCCGGCCACACCATCGGCAACGCCCGCTGGGAAGCCGGCAACGTCCGCGACGTGCTGGACTTCGCCGCCGGGGGAGTCGAGCGCCTCTCCGGCCGCCAGATCCCCGTCGCCGGCGGCATCGACGTCACCTTCCTCGAACCCCTCGGCGTCGTCGGCGTGATCGCCCCGTGGAACTTCCCCATGCCGATCGCCGCCTGGGGCCTGGCCCCGGCCCTCGCGGCCGGCAACGCGGTCATCCTCAAGCCCGCCGAGACCACCCCGCTCACCGCGCTGCGGCTCGCCGAACTCGCCCTGGAGGCGGGGCTGCCCGAGCACCTCTTCCAGGTGCTGCCGGGCCGGGGCACCGTCGCGGGGGACGCCCTCGTCGAGCACCCCGGCGTGGCGAAGATCGTCTTCACCGGCTCCACCAAGGTCGGCAAGCAGATCATGGCCAAGTGCGCCGACCGGGTGAAGCGGGTCACCCTCGAACTCGGCGGCAAGAGCCCCAACATCGTCTTCGCGGACGCCGACCTCGAGGCCGCGGCAGCCGCCGCCCCGATGTCCTTCCTGGACAACACCGGGCAGGACTGCTGCGCCCGCACCCGGATCCTCGTACAGCGCTCCGCGTACGACCGCTTCCTGGAGCTGCTGGCCCCCGGGATCGAGAACGTGGTCGTCGGGGACCCGTCCGACGAGAAGACCCAGATGGGTCCGCTGATCTCGCGGGTGCAGCTGGACCGCGTACGGTCCTACGTCACCGACGACCTCACGGTGATCCGTGGCACCGCCCCCGAGGGCCCCGGCTTCTGGTACCCGCCGACCCTCGTCACCGGCGTGGACCCGGGCGCCCCCGTGGCCGCCGAGGAGGTCTTCGGGCCGGTGGCCGTCGTCCTGCCCTTCGAGGACGAGGAGGACGCCGTGCGGCTGGCCAACGCCACCGAGTACGGCCTCGCCGGTTCCCTCTGGACCCGCGACATCGGCCGCGCGCTGCGCGTCTCGCGCGCCGTCGCCGCGGGGAACCTGTCCGTCAACTCCCACAGCAGCGTCCGCTACTGGACCCCCTTCGGCGGCTACAAGCAGTCCGGGCTCGGCCGTGAGCTCGGACCCGACGCCCTCGCGGCTTTCACCGAGACCAAGAACGTCTTCATCAGCACGGAGGCCTGAAAACATGTCCACTGAGTCCACCGAAGCGATCGTCTGCCGCCGCCTGGTCGGCCGCACCGCCGTCATCACCGGAGCCGGCAGCGGCATCGGCCTGGCCACCGCCCGCAGGCTGGCCTCCGAAGGCGCCAACATCGTCTGCGGCGACATCGACGAGACCGCGGGCAAGGCCGCGGCCGAGGAAGTCGGCGGCACCTTCGTGAAGGTCGACGTCACCAGCCCGGAGGAGGTCGAGGCCCTCTTCAAGACGGCCTTCGACACCTACGGGTCCGTGGACATCGCCTTCAACAACGCCGGCATCTCGCCCCCGGACGACGACTCGATCCTCACCACCGGCCTGGAGGCCTGGAAGCGGGTCCAGGAGGTCAACCTCACCTCCGTCTACCTGTGCTGCAAGGCCGCCCTGCCCTACATGCAGCGCCAGGGCCGCGGCTCCATCATCAACACCGCCTCCTTCGTGGCCCGGATGGGCGCCGCCACCTCGCAGATCTCCTACACCGCCTCCAAGGGCGGCGTGCTCGCCATGTCCCGGGAGCTCGGCGTGCAGTTCGCCCGCGAGGGCATCCGCGTCAACGCGCTGTGCCCGGGACCGGTCAACACCCCGCTCCTGCAGGAGCTGTTCGCCAAGGACCCGGAGCGCGCCGCCCGCCGGCTCGTGCACATCCCGCTGGGCCGGTTCGCCGAGCCCACCGAGATCGCCGCCGCCGTCGCCTTCCTCGCGAGCGACGACTCCTCCTTCATCAACGCCACCGACTTCCTGGTCGACGGCGGCATCTCCGGGGCGTACGTCACCCCGCTGTAGGCCCCGTACCCAACCTCCCCGACAGCCGGGCGTCGTACGACGCCCGGCTGTCGTGCTCCACCGCCCCGGATGATCTCGCAGAAGAAGCAGAAGAAGCAGAAGGACTCAGAAGAAGCAGGAGAGTTCACCCCAGTGACCCGATCCCCTTCCGTACGGCGGCTCCAGGCCGCCGGCGCCGCCGTCGCGATAGCCGCCGGCACCCTCGTGGCCGCCGCGCCCGCCGCCCAGGCCGCCCGCCCCGGCGCCCACTGCACCACCCCGAAGCTCGCGGCCGGCTGGTACGGCGAGAACCGGGCCCGCCTCCAGCAGCTCATCGACACGTACGGCTCGTGTGACCCCTACCGGCCCGGCCGCGCCAAGCCCGTGGCCGTCTTCGACTGGGACAACACCGTCGTCAAGAACGACGTGGGCGACGCGCAGATGTTCTGGCTGCTGCGCAACGGGAAGATCCGCCAGCCCGTCGAGGGCGACTGGACCACCACCAGCCGCCACCTCACCCCGGCCGCCGCCAAGGCCCTGGCCGAGGCCTGCGGGCCCCTCGCCGAGCCCGGCGCCCCGCTGCCCACCGGTACCCCGCGGGGCACCGGCTGCGCGGACGAGCTGAACGCCGTCTACGCGACCGCCGCGACCCGCGCGGCCGCCCCGGCCTTCGCCGGCTGGGACCACCGTACGACCGAGCCCGCCTACGCCTGGCTGCCGCAGCTCATGCAGGGCTGGACCGCGCGCGAGATCCGCGGCTTCGCGGCCGCCGCGAAGGCCGAGAACCTGGCCGCGCCCGTCGACGCCCAGCAGCGGGTCGGCAGCACCACCGTCACCGGCTGGGTGCGCTACTACGACCAGCAGAAGGACCTCGTCAAGGCCCTGCGGAAGGCCGGTTTCGACGTCTGGATCAGCTCGGCCTCGCCGCAGCCGGTCGTCGAAGTGTGGGCCCGGGACGTGGGCATCGACGCGTCGCACGTCATCGGCATCCGCAACACCACCACGGCGGGCGGAAAGCTCACCTCCCACCTGCAGGGCTGCGGAACCGTCAAGGACGGCGCCGACACGATGATCACGTACGTCGACGGCAAGCGCTGCTGGATCAACAAGGAGGTCTTCGGGGTCCGTGGCGCCGCGGCCGAGAAGGTCCAGCCGGCCGCCCGCCGCCAGGTGTTCGCCGCGGGCGACTCCGACACCGACGTCACGTTCCTGCGGGACGCGACCGCCCTGCGGCTCGTCGTCAACCGCAACAAGAACGAGCTGATGTGCCGCGCCTACGACAACAGCGACGGCAAGTGGATCGTGAACCCGATGTTCATCCAGCCGAAGAAGCAGAAGGCGGCGCCGTATCCGTGCGCGACCACCGGCTTCACCGGCCGCGACGGCACCCCGGGGCCCGTCCTGCGGGGCGACTCCAGCGTCATCCCCGACCAGACGGACTCCGTGTTCGGGTAACCCCGGCGCCCCTCAGAGGAAGGTGCGGCCCTCGCCCCGGTAGGTCGGGGCGGTGGCCGTCAGCCGGTCACCCTGGACGAGGTGCAACTCCTCGAAGCGCTCGCACAGTTCGCCGGCCTTCGCGTGCCGGAACCAGACCCGGTCGCCGATCAGCAGATCGTCGGCCGGGCTGCCGAGCAGCGGGGTCTGCACCTCGCCGGCCCCCTCCTGGGGGTCGTAGCGCAGGCCCTGGGGCAGGTACGGGACCGGCAGCCGGTCCGCGCCGGGCGCGCCGGAGGCCGGATATCCGCCGCCGAGCACCGTGACCACCCCGACGCCGGGCCGGCGCACCACGGGCTGGGCGAACAGGGCCGCCGGACGGCCGCTGAACGAGGTGTAGTTGTCGAAGAGCCGCGGCACGTACAGCCCCGAACCGGCGGCGATCTCCGTGACCGCGTCCTCGGCGGCCGTCTGCTGGACGCTGCCGGTGCCGCCGCCGTTGACGAACTCCAGGTCCGGGACCACCGCGCGCACGGCCCGTACGGCTTCGGCCCGGCGGGCGGCCAGCTCCTTGCGGGCGGCGCCCTGCATCAGCCGGATCATCCGCGACCTCAGCGGACGCCCTGCCAGCGAGTCGCCGACCCCGGCCACGTGGCCCTCGTAGCCCATCAGCCCGACGACGCGGAAGCCCGGCCGGGCGCTCACCGCGCGGGCCAGCTCGGCGAGCTGGGCCGGCTCGCGCAGCGGGGAGCGGCGGGCACCGACGCGCACCTTCCCGCCGAAGAGGTGCAGGGCGGTGTCCAGTTCCAGGCAGACCCGGATCTCCTGGGCGCCGCCGTCACGGGCCCGGTCGATCAGCTCCAGCTGCGCGACGTCGTCGACCATCACGGTCACCGCACCGGCCAGCTTCGGGTCGCCGGCGAGCTCGGCGAAGCCGGCCCGGTCCGCGGACGGGTAGGCGAGCAGCACGTCCTGGAAACCGGAGCGGGCCAGCCAGATCGACTCGCCCAGGGTGTAGGACATGATCCCGGCGAACCCGGGCCGGGCGAGGACCCGTTCGAGCAGCACGCGGCACCGTACGGACTTGCTGGCCACCCGGACCGGCTTCCCGCCGGCGCGCCGCACGAGGTCGTCGGCGTTGGCGTCGAACGCGTCGAGATCGACGAGGGCGAGCGGGGCGTCGAGATGCGCGGTGGCCCGGTCGTATCGGGCCCGATCGGCGGCGGGGGAGTTCATGGGCGGCAGCCTGCCAGATGGGTGTACCCGTGGGTAGGGGTTCGCGGACCCTCGGGTACTCCCCGCCAGGTCAGAGGCCCGGGATGACGATCTGATCAATATTCGGCCCCGACCGCCGGATGCCCCTTTTGGCCGTTGAGACGGCCGTTCGAATGTGCCTACTCTCGCGCGTCCCCAGGCCGGCATCCGGCGGGGAGTCACCACGTAGAGGGAAGAGCCAGATGGCCATCCGCAAGTCCACCATGCAGGAACAGGTCGCACAGGCGATCCGCGAGATCGAGCCGAACGACCGCCCGGTGGTCACCTTCCACACCATCACCGGCCCGAGCCCCTGGCTGATGAACGAGCTCGGCCTGATCGGCCAGCTCTTCGTGAAGTACTACTTCGTCACCCTGACCGAGCAGGTCGTCGCCGTCCACCGCGCCTCCCGGATGAGCAACCGTCCCAAGGAGCTCGTCCACGTCATCCCGCTCGACGAGGCCCGCCAGCTGGTCACCGACGTCAAGCGCAACATGCTGTGGAGCTCCCTGCGCTTCCAGTTCCCGGGCGAGGAGAAGCCCACCCGCCTCAACATCAACCGCTACTGGCGCGCCGAGCTCGACCAGTTCGTACCCGCTCTGACGGGCGTGCAGATCGCCCAGTAGGACGCTCGCCGAGCTGCCGGGCCAGGACGCCCGGCAGCCGGCCGGCTGGGACGAGCACGTAAAGTAAGGGCAGGCAGCCGGACGGAACGGGGGGCTGAGCCGCCGGATGAGCACGTCCACACCGCACGGCGAGGTCCTCACCGCGCCCGACCGGCCCCCCGCTCCGCCCCGACGCCGGCCCGGCAGGGTCTTCGCCGCCGTACTGTGCGGGCTCATCGGCTTCGGCCTCACCGCCGCCGCGGGCTACTCGGCCGTCACCGAACGCCGCGCCGAGCGCCAGGCCCGGACCGCCGACGCCGCCTACCGCAAGGCGGCCTCCCTCTGGCGGGCCACCCCCGTCGACACCCTCTTCCCGCCCGTCCTCGACGGGACCGGCTCCGGCCCCGGCGGCGCCGACCGCACGTGGACCCGCGTCGCGCTGGCCCCCGACGCCGACTGCTCCGCCGCGCTCGCCGCCGACTGGCGGGCGCTGCTCGCCGAAGCAGGCTGCACCCGCGTGCTCCGCGCCACCTACACCGATGCCACCCGCAGCTCGCTCGTCACCGTCGGCATGGTCTTCGCCCCCGCCGACGCCACCGCCGTGAACGCGCTGCGGGGCCGGCTGACCGCCCCGCCCGGCTACGGATTCCCCGACGACCGTCGCGCGGCCTGGACCGCCTCCGTGCTCCCGGAGGCACCCGTCGTCGTCTACACGGTCTCCGCCTTCGCCGACGGCCGAGTCCTGGACGGCCCCCGCCCCGCCGAGGAGACGATGACCAAGGACGCCACCGGACCCGCGGCCCAGGCGGGCCTCGGCCACGAGGCCAAGGCCGTCGCCGACCGCGTGGAACGCGCCGTACGGGCCCTCGCGGCCCCGCCGTCTGCGGCGCCCGCCCGATGAGCCGCCTGACGAGCGGTCCGATCAGCCACCCGGCGAGCCGTCCAACGAGCCGTCCAACGAGCCGTCCGATCAGCCGTCCGATCAGCCGTCCGATGAGTCGCCCGTGAGCCTTCTGCCGAGCCGCCGCGCCGCCGCCGCGGGGATCGCCCTGGGCGCCCTCCTGGCCGCCGTCGCCGCGCCCACCGCAGCCGCCGATGCCGTCCGCGACCGCCAGTGGGGCCTCATCGCCCTGCGCGCCGAAGAGGCCTGGGGCACCACCCGGGGCGACGGCGTCACCGTCGCCGTTCTGGACACCGGCGTCGACGCAGCCCACCCCGACCTGGCCGGCCAGGTCCTCGGGGGCACCGACCTCGTCGGCATGGGCGCCGGCCGCGGCGACCGCGCCTGGGCCCGCCACGGCACCGCCATGGCCGGGATCATCGCCGGCCACGGCCACGGACCCAGCCGCCGGCAGGGAGTCCTCGGCATCGCACCCCAGGCGAAGATCCTCCCGGTCCGCGTGATCCTGGAGGAGGGCGACCCGGGCCGGAGCAAGGCCGGTGACAGCAAGGGCGGCGCCCTCGCCGAGGGCATCCGCTGGGCCGCCGACCACGGGGCCGACGTGATCAACCTGTCCCTGGGCGACGACAGCAGCTCCGCCCACCACGAGGCCGGAGAGGACGAGGCCGTGCAGTACGCCCTGGCCAAGGGCGTGGTCGTCGTCGCCTCCGCCGGCAACGGCGGCGAACAGGGGGACCACGCTTCCTACCCGGCCGCCTACCCCGGCGTCATCGCCGTCACGGCCGTCGACCGCAAGGGCGAGAAGGCCGCCTTCTCCACCCGCAACTGGTACGCCACCGTCAGCGCGCCCGGCGTCGACGTGGTCATCGCCGACCCCGACCTCTCCTACTACGAGGGCTGGGGCACCAGCGCCGCGTCCGCCTTCGTCTCCGGCGCCGTCGCCCTGGTCAAGGCCGCCCACCCCGACCTGTCGCCGGCGCAGATCAAGAAGCTGCTTGAGGACACCGCTGCCGACTCCCCGGCCGGCGGCCGCGACGACTCCCGCGGCTTCGGCCTGGTGGACCCGGTCGCCGCCCTCCAGGCCGCCGAGGCGATGACCGGCGAGCCGCCCCGGCCCTCGCCCGCCCCGGCCGCGGGCCCCTACTTCGGCCCCGGCCCCGAGCGGCCGGGGAACCCCGAGCGCCGGGCCCGCCTGGGTGCCCCGGCGGGGGCCGCCGCCGGACTGGTGCTGCTCGCACTGGCCGGCGTACTGGCCCGGCGGCCGAAGCCGGCGCGGGGGGATAGGGTCGGGTAACTGTGGCGAACAAGACGGTTTCGAACAAGAACATCCCCGACCCCGGCTTCTCCGACGACGACGGCTCCGCCGACCCGCGGCTGAGCGCGGCCCTCGCGGCCTGGTCCGCGGACCGGAGCACAGAGCCGGAGGTGCTGGCCGCGCTGCGGAGCGCCCGGCTGCTGGTGCCCGTCGTCGCGGTCCTCGGCGAGGTCGAGACCGACCCCGAGACCGGGCTCACGCGCGAGAAGACCAGCGACATGGCCGTCCCCACGCTGCGGGCGGGGGACCGGCGGGCGCTGCCCGCCTTCACGTCCACCGCCTCGCTGGCCCTGTGGGACCCGGCGGCCCGCCCGGTGGCGGTCCCGCTGCACCAGGCCCTGGCCGCCGCCGCGCACGAGAAGGCCGACACCGTCGTCATCGACCTGTCCGGGCCGGTCACCTACCAGCTCAGCGGCCCCGCGCTGCTGGCACTGGCCGAGGGCCGCACGGACGCCGGTCCCCTCGCCGATCCCGCCGTGCGCGAGGCGGTACGGGCTGTCGTGGCCGCTGAGCCCGCCGTGCTCGCGGCCCACCTGGGCCCGGGCGGCGAGGACGCCGACGGCACCCTGGCCGTCGTGCTGGCCCCCGGTTCCGGGGCCCCGGTCGCGGCCCGGCGCGTGGCCGAGGCCCTGGCGGCCGACGAGACCTTGCGCGCACGCCTCGTAGGAGGTCTGGACCTGGCCCTGCTCCCGCAGGGGGCTCCGGTCCCGCCCGGCGAGGCGCTGTTCACGCGCTGACGAAGGGCGGCCGCCCGCACGTGCGCATGCGAAGGGGACCCGAGCGGTGGCTCGGGTCCCCCTCTTCTTCCGTGGCTTCGTGACGTGTCCTACGCGTCCTATGTCCTTACGCGTACACGGGACCCGTGAACTTCTCGCCCGGGCCCTGCCCCGGCTCGTCCTGCACCAGCGAGGCCTCGCGGAAGGCGAGCTGGAGGGACTTCAGGCCGTCGCGCAGGGGGGCGGCGTGGAAGGAGCTGATCTCGGTGGCGCTCGCGGTGACCAGCCCGGCGAGGGCGTGGATCAGCTTGCGGGCCTCGTCGAGGTCCTTGTGCTCGGAGTCGGGCTTGTCCAGACCCAGGTTGACCGCCGCTGCGCTGAGCAGGTGGACGGCCACCGTGGTGATGACCTCGACGGCCGGCACGTCCGCGATGTCGCGGGTCAGGTCGTCGTAGTCGGGGGAGTCGGGCGTGGAACCGGAGGGCGTCGCGTCAGTCATGTGCACCACGATATGCGGAGCGGTGGGCTTGCAACGAGGGTGCTAGTATGTACATCGACCGGCCGGACACTCACATGCCCGGCCAACAAGTGGAGGCTCCGATTCTCCCACCCGACCACCCTCACGGGAGGCGGGTCACCGGTCAGGTGGTATCCATCGTTCCGTACGGACGATGGAAAGCTGCCCGATTTTGCGCCCCGCGGTTCGCACGCGACGGTGCTCCGGTTGTATTGGAGCCCCCGCCTGTGCCCGGCGGGGCTTTTTTCATTCCCCGCCGCGGTCGGTCTGACGGAATTACGTCAGCGGCTGTCCTCCAGGCAGCCGTGTGGTGCTACCGAGGAGGATCCATCAGCACCGAGCCCCGCATCAACGACCGGATTCGCGTTCCCGAGGTACGACTCGTCGGCCCGAGTGGCGAGCAGGTCGGCATCGTGCCGCTTGCGAAGGCGCTCGAGCTCGCGCAGGAGTACGACCTCGACCTGGTCGAGGTCGCGGCGTCCGCACGCCCGCCGGTTTGCAAGCTCATGGACTACGGCAAGTTCAAGTACGAGTCGGCCATGAAGGCCCGTGAGGCGCGCAAGAACCAGGCGCACACGGTCATCAAGGAAATGAAGCTCCGGCCGAAGATCGACCCGCACGACTATGACACCAAGAAGGGTCACGTCGTCCGGTTCCTCAAGCAGGGCGACAAGGTCAAGATCACGATCATGTTCCGTGGTCGCGAGCAGTCCAGGCCGGAACTCGGCTACCGACTGCTGCAGCGCCTCGCTTCGGACGTCGAGGACCTCGGGTTCATCGAGTCGAACCCGAAGCAGGACGGCCGAAACATGATCATGGTTCTCGGTCCGCACAAGAAGAAGACCGAGGCGATGGCCGAAGCCCGCGAGGCGCAGGCCGCCCGCAAGGCCGAGCGCCAGGGTGTCGCCCTCACCGACGACGAGGCCCTCTCCGAGGACGTCGAGTTCGAGGTCGAGGACACCGACATCGTGGCCGCCGAGGACGCGGAGGACGCTTCTGACGAGGCGACCGAAGCAGCCGAGACTGCCCCCGAAGAGGCAGACGCCTCCCCCGAGGCTCCTAGCGAGGCCTGATCCCGAGGCAGCCCGTCTCGGATCACCGACACAACATGACGCTCCGGTGAGCCGGCCCCCAACAGGGCCGGTGGGGGCGCCACCGACGAGGAGATAACGGCGCTATGCCGAAGAACAAGACGCACAGCGGGACCAAGAAGCGCTTCAAGATCACCGGCTCCGGCAAGGTGCTCCGCGAGCGCGCTGGCAAGCGCCACCTGCTCGAGCACAAGTCGTCCCGTGTCACCCGCCGCCTCACCGGCACCGCGGAGATGGCCCCCGGCGACGCCAAGAAGATCAAGAAGCTTCTCGGCAAGTGACGTCCTCCGCTCCCCTTCCGGGAGCGGGACGTCAAGACCGGGACCCCATCGAATTCGGGCCGTGTGAAGACAACCACGGCCCCGCTACAAGGAGTAAAAAGTGGCACGCGTCAAGCGGGCAGTAAACGCCCACAAGAAGCGCCGGGCAATCCTCGAGGCGGCCAAGGGCTACCGCGGTCAGCGTTCGCGCCTGTACCGCAAGGCCAAGGAGCAGGTCACCCACTCGCTGGTCTACAACTTCAACGACCGCAAGAAGCGCAAGGGCGACTTCCGTCAGCTGTGGATCCAGCGCATCAACGCTGCTGCCCGCCAGAACGGCATGACGTACAACCGCCTCATCCAGGGTCTGAAGGCCGCCAACATCGAGGTGGACCGCAAGATCCTCGCCGAGCTGGCCGTCAACGACGCCAACGCGTTCGCCGCGCTGGTCGAGGTCGCGCAGAAGGCCCTCCCGGCCGACGTCAACGCCCCGAAGGTCGCTGCCTAAGCAGCAGCACGCCCTTCAAGGCTGCAGTAATTGCCCGGACCCGCAGGCCTCGCGCCTGCGGGTCCGGTGCGTTGATCCACCTGTTCCACGGGGATACACCGTTCCACCCGTTCCACCCGTTCCACCCGTTCCACCCGTTTCGACCCGCAGTACGCACGGAAGCGAGCCGACCTCCATGGGCACCCCCGCCGAGCTGATCTCCCCCCGATCCACGCGGGTGGCCGCCGCCAGGCGACTGGCGCGCCGGAACTTCCGCACCAAGGAGCGCCGCTTCATCGCCGAGGGCCCGCAGGCCGTGCGCGAGGCCGCCGAGCACCGGGGCGCCGACGGCGAGCCCACCCTGATCGAGCTGTTTGCCACCGTCGAGGCCGCCGAGCGCTACGGCGACATCGTCGACGCCGCGTTCGCCGCCGGAGCCCGCGTCCACTACGCCTCCGACGAGGTGCTCGCCGAGGTCTCGCAGACCGTCACCCCGCAGGGCCTGGTCGGCGTCTGCCACTTCCTCGACTCGCCCTTCGAGGAGATCCTGCGGGCCCGGCCGAAGCTGGTCGCCGTCCTCGCCCACGTCCGCGACCCCGGCAACGCCGGTACGGTGCTGCGCTGCGCGGACGCCGCCGGAGCCGACGCCGTGGTGCTGACCGACGCCTCCGTGGACCTGTACAACCCCAAGTCGGTACGGGCCTCCGTGGGCTCCCTCTTCCACCTCCCGGTGGCCGTGGGCGTCCCCGTCGAGCAGGCCGTCGAGGGGCTGCGCGCGGCCGGCGTCCGGATCCTGGCCGCCGACGGGGCCGGCGCCGACGACCTCGACGCCGAGCTGGACGCGGGCACCATGGGCACGCCCTCGGCCTGGATCTTCGGCAACGAGGCCTGGGGCCTGCCCGAGGAGACCCGGGCGCTCGCCGACGCGGTGGTACGGGTCCCGATCCACGGCAAGGCCGAGAGTCTGAACCTCGCGACGGCCGCCGCCGTGTGCCTGTACGCCTCCGCGCGTGCACAGCGGGCGCCCGGAGGGTGCCGCTCCGTGACCCCCAGCTAGTAATGTGGCCGCCCGGGGGCCCACTGCGCTACTCGGAGATGTGGGGTACGGGGACATGACCGTCGGTACGAACAGCTCGCCAGGTGCCGCCAAGGCACCCGGTGCACCGGTCCTGGCGGCCGTGCCCCAGCGGGCCGAGGCCGCCCGGGTGCCCGCCCAGCCCGCGCCACCCGCCCAGTCCGCCCGGCCCGCGCACGCGAGCCCCGTAGGCCTCCCGGGTCCCGGACCCGGTACCGGCACGGGCGCCGGCCAGGAGACCGGCACGGGTTCCGGCCCCGGACCGGACGCGGGCGGCGAGTTCGCCGGTCTCGGGATCGACCCCGACGACCTGCCCGACGGGCTCGTGATCGCCGATGCCACCGGCCGGGTCGTCTGCTTCAACTCCGCCGCCGCGCGCATCACCGCGCTCGCGGCCGGCGAGGCCATCGGCGTGGACATCGAGCGGGCGCTCCCGCTGGAGGACCTCGAAGGCCGCCGCTGGTGGGCCATGACCGATCCGTACGGCGGCCTCGCCACCCGGCGCGGCCAGCCCGAGCGGAACCTGCTGCTCCCCGGTGGCCGCGAGGTGCTCGTCTCCGCCCGCTACGTCCGCACCCATCCCACCGGCCCGGTGCGCCGTCTCGTGGTCACCCTGCGGGGCACCGAGGCCCGGCGGCGCACCGAGCGCAGCCACGCCGAGCTGATCGCCACCGTCGCGCACGAGCTGCGCTCCCCGCTGACCTCCGTCAAGGGGTTCACGGCGACCCTGCTCGCCAAGTGGGAGCGGTTCACCGACGACCAGAAGCGGCTGATGCTGGAGACCGTCGACGCCGACGCCAACCGCGTCACCCGGCTCATCGCGGAGCTCCTCGACATCTCCCGCATCGACTCCGGCCGTCTCGAGGTGCGCCGCCAGCCGGTCGACATCGCCACCGCCGTCGGCCGGCACGTCCAGGCGCTCACCGCGAACGGGCAGGCCCCGGAGCGGTTCCTCGTCAGCGTGAGCCGGCCGCTGCCCGATCTCTGGGCGGACCCGGACAAAATTGACCAGATCCTCGGCAACCTCCTCGAAAATGCGGTGCGGCACGGCGAGGGAACGGTCACCATCGACGTAGCGCCGACCACCTTCGCGAACGCCGCGGGGAAGACCGAGAAGGGAACCGCCGTCACCGTGACCGATGAGGGCCCCGGGATCCCCGAGGAGTCGATGGGCCGCGTCTTCACCCGCTTCTGGCGGGGCAGCAAGCGCGGCGGCACCGGCCTGGGCCTGTACATCGTCAAGGGGATCGTGGAAGCCCACGGCGGCACCATCAGGGTCGGCCGCGGCCCCGGCGGCGGGGCCGAGTTCCGATTTATCCTGCCCGTCGCCGCCCCGGCGTACCTCACGCAGTAGTCCTGCGGAGCGTCTCGCCAGGCGGCCCACGGGCCCCTTCACCCCCAGCGACCTTTAGACTCGACCTTTGGCACCTTTGTGTCCTAGTGCCGAGCGCGTCCTGCGCGTCGCGCGGGGGACCCACCAGCCAGCCATCGGAAGTACGGGAAGAGATGTCGGCACCGAACAAGTCGTACGACCCTGTTGAGGTCGAGGCACTGAAACCGGATGAGATCGAGCGCATGCGGGACGAGGCGCTCGCCGCCTTCGCCTCCGCGGGCGACCTCGACGCGCTGCGTGAGGCGAAGACCGCGCACATGGGCGACCGCTCGCCCCTGGCGCTCGCCAACCGCGAGATCGGCGCGCTGCCACCTCAGGCCAAGGCCGAGGCGGGCAAGCGCGTGGGCCAGGCCCGGGGCGCCGTGAACAAGGCCTTCGGGGCCCGCACGGTCGCGCTCGAAGTCGAGCGCGACGAGCGGGTGCTGGTCGAGGAGGCGGTGGACGTCACGCTGCCCTACGACCGGGTTCCCGCGGGCGCCCGGCACCCCCTGACCACGCTGATGGACCGCATCGCGGACATCTTCGTGGCCATGGGGTACGAGGTCGCGGAGGGCCCCGAGGTCGAGGCGGAGTGGTTCAACTTCGACGCCCTCAACTTCACGCCCGACCACCCGGCGCGCCAGATGCAGGACACCTTCTTCGTCCGGGGGCCGGCAGGCACCGAGGGCGACGAGTCCGGCGTCGTGCTGCGCACCCACACCTCCCCGGTGCAGGCGCGCTCGCTGCTGGAGCGCAAGCCCCCCGTCTACATCGTGTGCCCGGGGCGGGTGTACCGCACCGACGAGCTCGACGCGACGCACACCCCGGTCTTCCACCAGGTCGAGCTGCTCGCCGTGGACGAGGGCCTGACCATGGCGGACCTGAAGGGCACCATGGACCACATGGTGCAGGAGCTGTTCGGCGAGGGCACCACCACGCGCCTGCGCCCGCACTTCTTCCCCTTCACCGAGCCGTCCGCCGAGATGGACATGCAGTGCTACGTGTGCCGCGGCGAATCGGTGGGCAACCCCGACCGCCCGTGCCGCACCTGCTCCAGCGAGGGCTGGATCGAGCTCGGCGGCTGCGGCATGGTCAACCCGAAGGTGCTCACCGCCTGCGGCGTGGACCCGGAGAAGTACAGCGGGTTCGCCTTCGGCTTCGGCATCGAGCGGATGCTGATGTTCCGCCACAACGTAGAAGACATGCGAGACATGGTCGAGGGTGACATCCGTTTCACCCGGCCGTTCGGGATGGAGATCTGATGCGGGTCCCGCTTTCTTGGCTGCGGGAGTACGTCGACCTCCCCGCCGGTGAAACCGGTCGCGACGTCGCGGCCAAGCTCGTCGACGCCGGCCTCGAGGTCGAGACGGTCGAGCAGCTCGGCGGTGGCCTCAAGGGCCCGCTCGTCGTCGGCCAGGTGCGATCCATCGAGGAGCTCGAAGGCTTCCGCAAGCCGATCCGCTTCTGCACGGTGGACGTCGGCTCGGCCAACGGCACCGGCGAACCGCAGGAGATCGTCTGCGGCGCCCGGAACTTCTCCGTCGGCGACAAGGTCGTCGTGGTCCTGCCCGGCGCGGTGCTGCCCGGCGACTTCGCGATCGCCTCGCGCAAGACGTACGGCCGGACCTCGCACGGCATGATCTGCTCCGGCGACGAGCTGGGCATGGGGGACGACGGCACGCACGGCATCATCGTGCTGCCGCACGAACACGAGGTCGGCACCGACGCGATCAAGCTCCTGGAGCTCGTCGACGAGGTCCTCGACATCGACATCACCCCGGACCGCGGCTACTGCATGTCCATGCGCGGTGTGGCCCGCGAGGCCGCCACCGCGTACGGCCTGCCGCTGCGCGACCCGGCGCTCCTCGACGTGCCCGCGCCGAACTCGTACGGCTACGCCGTCAAGATCGACGACCCGCGGGGCTGCGACCACTTCACCGCGCGCACGGTGACCGGCCTCGACCCCGAGGCGCGCTCCCCGATCTGG
Organism: Streptomyces sp. ISL-66; assembly: GCF_018614135.1. Taxonomy (GTDB): domain Bacteria; phylum Actinomycetota; class Actinomycetes; order Streptomycetales; family Streptomycetaceae; genus Streptomyces. The sequence continues at coordinate 46,694 of NZ_JAGGOW010000011.1, read as the reverse complement.
CTCACCCGCCGCCTGCAGAAGGCGGGCATGCGCCCGATCTCGCTCGCCGTGGACATCACGAACTACGTGATGCTGGAGCTCGGTCAGCCGCTGCACGCCTACGACCGCTCGCGGATCGACGGCGCCATCGGCGTCCGGCGCGCCGAGCAGGGCGAGAAGTTCACCACCCTCGACGGGGTCAAGCGCACGCTCGACTCCGAGGACCTGGTGATCACCGACAACAGCGGCCCGATCGGGCTCGCCGGTGTCATGGGCGGCGCCAACACCGAGATCGCCGACTCCGTCACCGACCCCGTGACCGGCGCGGTCACCGGCACCACCGACGTGGTCGTCGAGGCCGCGCACTTCGACTCCGTGTCGATCTCGCGCACCGCCCGCCGCCTCAAGCTCTCCTCCGAGGCGTCCAAGCGCTTCGAGCGGGGCGTCGACCCGCAGGCCGCGGCCGCGGCCGCGCAGCGCACCGTCGACCTGCTGGTGCTGCTCGCGGGCGGCACCGCCGAGGCCGGCGTCACCGCGCTCACCGCACCGGGCGCCCCGCGCACCATCGCGATGAGCGCGGACCACCCCGACAAGGTCGCGGGCATGGACTACGGCCGCGAGACCGTCGTACGCCGCCTCCAGGAGGTGGGCTGCGACGTCTACGGCCAGGACGAGCTCGTCGTCACCGTTCCCTCGTGGCGGCCCGACCTCGCCGAGCCCAACGACCTCGCCGAGGAAGTCATCCGGCTGGAGGGCTACGGGAACCTTCCCTCGACCCTCCCGCAGGTGCCCTCCGGCCGCGGTCTGACGGCCCGGCAGCAGCTGCACCGCCGGGTCGGCCGCGCGCTGGCCGGCGCGGGCTACGTGGAGGCGCTGAGCTACCCGTTCCTGGGCGAGGGCGTCTTCGACCAGCTCCAGCTGCCCGCGCACGACGCCTCCCGCCAGGTCGTCAAGCTGGTCAACCCGATCTCCGACGAGGAGCCGGCGCTGCGCACCACGCTGCTGCCGGGCCTGCTCGGCGCGCTGCGGCGCAACGACAGCCGGGGCAGCCACGACCTCGCGCTCTTCGAGACCGGCTCGGTCTTCCGGGCCGCCGCGCAGCCGGGTGTCGCCGTACGGCTGCCCGTCGACCGGCGTCCCACGGACGAGGAGATCGCCACCCTGAACGCGGCCCTGCCCGCGCAGCCGCGTTACGCCGCGGTCGTGCTGGCCGGAGCCCGCGAGCAGGCCGGCTGGTGGGGCAAGGGCCGTCCGGCCGACTGGGCGGACGCCGTCCAGGCCGCGCGCTCGCTGGCCGTCGAGGCCGGTGCGGAGCTCGTGGTGCGCCAGGGCCAGTACGGCCCCTGGCACCCCGGCCGGTGCGCCGAACTGCTCGTCACCCTCGACGGGGTGGAGACGGTCATCGGCCACGCCGGTGAGCTGCACCCGCGCGTGGTCAAGGCGATGGGCCTGCCGGCCCGCACCAGCGCGATGGAACTCGACCTGGACCGCCTCGCGGCGGCCGGCGGCGAGGCCCTCCAGGCGCCCCGGATCTCCTCCTTCCCGGTGGCGACCCAGGACGTCGCGCTGATCGTGGACGCGTCGGTTCCGGCCGCCGCGGTCGAGGCGGCGCTGCGCAAGGGCGCCGGTGAACTGCTGGAGTCCCTGCGGCTGTTCGACGTCTTCGAGGGCGAGCAGGTGGGCGCGGGCAAGAAGTCCCTGGCCTACGCGCTGCGCTTCCGGGCCGCGGACCGGACGCTGACGGCCGAGGAGTCGACGGCCGCGCGTGACGCGGCGGTCGCCCTGGCGGGCGAGCGGACGGGCGCGGTGCTGCGCGGAGCGTAGCCGCCGGCGCGGTCCACGGCAGTGAGGGGGTGCATCCCGATCCGGGATGCACCCCCTCACCCGTACCCGGCCTTCGCTCGGGGCGCGGACGTCCGCGCGGCTGGGTCGCGGGCGTCCGCGCCGCGGGTTCGAGACCACGCGCACCGGGCCCGGTGGGTGGACCCGGCGCGCGTTCGGTCCGGCCCGGCCGGGGACCGGCGACCAACCGGGCCCCGGCAGAGCCGAAGCGCGCCGCCCGCCTGCCGTGGAGTGTCGGGCAGACAACAGGACGGGCGGCGCGGTTGACGGGTCGTCGCACTGTACGAGGGGGGAGCCGACGACCCGAGTCACCTCTTGGCGAGGCCCTTCAGTGAAGCGCTCGCGGGGTGTCCCCCGACAGGGTGCGTATCGCATTTATGCGCGTACTGCGTTCACACCCCGTGTGAACCGCGCACCCACTAGCCTGATTCCGACGAGCCGATGGAGGGGCCCATGCAGCCCAATGCACTGCTCGACGCCCTCCTCGCGGAGGCGGGCATGTCCCACGCCGGGCTCGCCGCGCACGTGAACCAGGCGGGCCGCGACCGCGGCCTGGCCCTTCGCTACGAACACACCGCCGTTGCCCGGTGGTTGAAGGGGCAGCGGCCCCGCGGCCAGGTTCCGGACCTGATCTGCGAGGTGATCGGGGGCCGGCTGCGCAGACCGCTCTCCCTCGACGACGTAGGCCTCGGCCCGCCGGGAGGGTCCGAGGGCCCGCACGCCTCCCCGCTCAGCGGTTTCGTGGACCGGGCCGCCGCCCTGTGGCGCTCCGACGAGCAGGGACGGCTGAAGTGCCTCACCACCGGGGCCGTCACGGGCACCCCCGCCGTGATCCCGGTGTGGGAGTGGGAGAACCCGCCGGAGGACGCCGACGTGTCCCGCGAGGGGCCCACCCGGGTCGGCCCCGAGCACGTCGAGATCCTGCGGGCCGCCCGCGCGCACTACGAGCTGATGTACCGGCGGGCGGGCGGTGTGGCCACCCGTGACCGCATCGTCCGCTTCCTCGGGACCGAGACCGCCCCGATGCTGCGCGGGAGTTACTGCGACGGCCTGGGGCGCAGCCTGCACCGGGCGACCGGTTCCCTGGTGGCGGTGGCGGGGATCTGCGCGTACGACTCGGACGCCCACGGGCTGGCCCAGCGCTACTTCCACCAGGCCCTGCGCCTGGCCAAGGCCAGTGGGGACCGGGGGTTGGGCGCCTACGTCATCGCGCTGATCGTCAACCAGTCCCTGCACCTACGGGAGTTCCGCCAGGCCGTGGCCTTCGCCGAGGCCGCCCTGCGCTCGGCGGGCCGGTACACCACCCCGGCGCTGGCCGCCGATCTGTACGCCATGCAGGCCAAGGCCTACGCCCAACTCGGCGATGGTGCCGCCGCGTTGGCCTGCATCCGCAACGCCGAGGCGGCCGCCGAGCGGATCCGGCCCGGCGCGGAGCCCGATGAGACGGGGTACGTCCAGCCCGGCCTGGTCAACGTACAGGTGGCCGAGGCGCTGCTCGGTCTGGGCGATCTGCGGGCGGCGCACGAGCAGGCGGCGGCGGCCGTCGGCACCCCCGCGCACGACCGGGGCCGGGTGCACCGCCTGGCGATGCTGTGCGAGATCCAGCTGCGCCAGGGCGAGGCCGACCAGGCGGTGGCGGCGGCGGCCGAAATGGCCGAGCGGGCCAAGGGGATGGAGTCGCTGCGCTTGCGCGACCGGCTGCGGGCGGTCCGCGAACAGCTGCTGACCAGCGGTTGTCCGGGGGCGGGGGAGACCGCGGAGCTCATCGACGGGGCGCTGCGCGTTCCCCTGTGAGCGGGTGAACTGCTGCCATGTTGCCACCTACTCGATCGGAAGGTGGCAGAACCGTGCAGTGGATGAACCTGAGTGAGCAGACTGTGTACACGAACCGCTGGTTCGACGTGAATCTCGCCGACGTGGAACTCCCCGACGGCCGGCACCTGGACCACTTCGTGATCCGGCTGCGTCCGGTGGCCGTCGCCACGGCCGTCAACGAGGCCAACGAGGTGCTGCTGCTGTGGCGCCACCGCTTCATCACCGACAGCTGGGGCTGGGAACTGCCCGCCGGCGTCGTCGAGGACGGCGAGTCCCTGGAGAGCGCCGCGGCCCGGGAGATGGAGGAGGAGTCGGGCTGGCGGCCGGGCCCGCTGCGCCACCTGATGACCGTGGAGCCGTCCAACGGGCTGACCGATGCCCGCCACCACCTCTACTGGGCGGACGGAGCCACGTACACCGGCCACCCCGAGGACGACTTCGAGTCCTCGCGCCGCGAGTGGGTGCCGCTCAAGCTGGTGCCGGACATGATCGCGCGCGGCGAGATCCCGGCCGCCAACATGGCGGCCGGGCTGCTGTTGCTGCACCACCTGCGGCTCGGGTAGCCGCACGATCCGCGCGGGGCGGCCGTACGGATGAGGCGTACGGGTCAGGCGTAGGGCTCATCCGTACGGGGCAGCCGCTCGCATCAGCCGTACGGGTAGAAGCCCGAGCCGGTCTTGCGGCCGAGGCGGCCGGCGTCGACCATCCGCTGGAGCAGCGGGGGAGCCGCGTACAGGGGCTCCTTGAACTCCGCGTACATCGAGTCGGCCACCGAGGCCACCGTGTCCAGGCCGATGAGGTCCGCGAGCTTCAGCGGGCCCATCGGGTGGGCGCAGCCCAGTTCCATGCCGTTGTCGATGTCCTCGCGGCTCGCGATCCCGGACTCGAACATCCGGATCGCGGACAACAGGTACGGGATCAGGAGCGCGTTGACGACGAAACCGGAACGGTCCTGGGCGCGGATGGCGTGCTTGCCCAGCACGCCCCCGACCAGGGCCTCGGCGCGCTTGATCGTCTCGTCGCTCGTGGTCAGCGCCGGGATCAGCTCGACGAGCTGCTGCACCGGGGCCGGGTTGAAGAAGTGGATGCCGATGACCTGGTCGGGACGCGAGGTCGCGACGGCCAGCTTGACCAGCGGGATCGAGGAGGTGTTGGAGGCGAGGATCGCGTCCGGGCGGGTGATCACCTGGTCGAGGACCTGGAAGATCTCCGTCTTGACCTGCTCGTTCTCGACGACCGCCTCGATGACGAGGTCGCGGTCGGCGAACTCGCCGAGGTCGGTGGTGAACGACAGTCGGGCCAGGGTCGCGTCCCGCTCCTCCGCGCTGATCTTGCCGCGTTCGGCGGCTCGCGTCAGCGAGGTGTGCAGCCGGGTCCGTCCGAGCTCCAGGGCCTCGCCGGTGGTCTCGGCGACCATCACCTCGAGACCGCTCCGGGCGAACACCTCCGCGATACCCGCGCCCATCTGCCCACAGCCCACTACGCCGACGCGTGAGATGTCGTCTGGGAGGTCCGTCACATCGTGCCTTTCGCTGCTCTCCATCGCGGGTCCCCCGTACTGGTGCAGTGGTAACTGCGTTCCGGCGCCCGCCACGCCCCCCGACGTTACCCCCGTCGTTGCCCGGCATGTCGGGCCGGGGCGGGCATGCTGGGCGGACACGAGGCAATGTCACCGAACGGAGCGGAGGCGTCACATGGCGTACATCGGGAGGCGGGGGGTGCTCACCGGCGCGGCGGGGGTGCTGGCCGCGGTGGCTACGGCCGCCCCCGCGAAAGCGGTCAGGGCGAGCGGAGCCCCGGCCGACGGGGCCGGGGCGAACGGGGCCCCGGCGAAGGGGGCCGGGGCGAACGAGGCGCGGGCGAAGGGGCCGGCCGCTCCGCGGGCGGCGGCGGCCGGGGCCGGCGGGGCGGCCAAGGCCGAGTTCCGCGGGATGTGGGTCGCCTCCGTGCAGAACGTGGACTGGCCCTCGCGGAGCGGACTCGCCGCGGACGATCAGCGCGCCGAGCTGCTGGCCCTCCTCGACACCGCCGTCTCCCGCCGCCTCAACGTGGTGATCCTCCAGGTCCGGCCCACCGCCGACGCCATGTGGCCCTCGGCGCGCGAACCGTGGTCCCAGTGGCTGACCGGCGAACAAGGGGTCGACCCCGGCTGGGACCCGCTCGGCACCGCCGTGAGCGAGGCGCACGCCCGGGGGCTCCAGCTGCACGCCTGGTTCAACCCGTACCGCGTGGCCAACCACACCGACCCGGGCCTGCTCTCCCCGGGCCACCCGGCCCGCCGCAACCGCGGTTGGACCGTGGCCTACGGCGGGAAGCTCTACTACAACCCCGGGCTGCCCGAGGTCCGCCGCTTCGTACAGGACGCCATGCTCGACGCCGTCGCCCGCTACCCCGTCGACGGGGTCCACTGGGACGACTACTTCTACCCGTACCCCGTCGAGGGCCGCGACTTCGACGACGACGCCGCGTACGAGCGGTACGGCCGCTCCTTCGCCACCCGAGCCGACTGGCGCCGCCACAACACGGACACCCTGGTCCGCGAGATGTCCGAGCGGCTACGGGCGCTGCGCCCGGCCACGCGCTTCGGCGTCAGCCCCTTCGCGGTCTGGCGCAACTCCGACCGCGATCCGCTCGGTTCGCCGACGCGGGCGGGCGCCACCACGTACGACGACCTGTACGCGGACACGCGCAAGTGGGTGCGCGAGGGCTGGATCGACTACATCGTGCCGCAGGTGTACTGGCAGATCGGCCACCCGACCGCCGACTACGCGGCGCTCGTCCCCTGGTGGGCGAGCGCCGTCGCCGGCACCCGCGTCCAGCTCTACGTGGGGGAGGCGCTCTACCGCTGCGATCCGCGGAGCTCCACCGCCGCCTGGCGCGATCCGCGGGAGCTGTCGCGGCACGTGCGCTTCGCCCGCGGCTACCCGGAGGTCCGCGGCCACGCCTACTTCTCGGCGAAGCAGGTGGTCGCGGACCCCAACGGGGCGATGGCCACGGTGGTGGCCGACCACTACCCGACGGTGGCGGCGGTGCCGCCCCGCTGACTCAGTGGTCGTCGACGGGGTGCTTCACGACGCAGTCGGGCCCGGGGGACATGACGGCCTCGTGCCCATCCGTGAAGCGGACCCGGTAGGGAGGCGTGCCGTTCTCTCCCAGGACCTGCGTGATCTCTCCGACCTTGTCGTGCTGGCCCACGATCCTGCCGTGCTGAACCAGCTGATCGCCCTCGGTCGCGCGCATGCTGACCTCCTAGGTGGCAGTCCGATCCGGTGCTAGCAGTTTAGGTCGTTCCGGCACTATTTGACCCGTTGGGTCACGGCGATGCAGACGAGTACCGCGCAGGCGGCGACGGGTGCGGCGGGGGAGATGTGCTCGCCGAGCAGGACCGCCGCCCACCCCAGGGTCAGCAGCGGCTGCGCGAGCTGGAGCTGGCTCGCGCGGGCCGCGCCGATCTCGGCCATGCCCCGGTACCAGACGTACAGGCCGAGGAACGAGGAGCCGGCCGCCACCCACACCAGTCCGGCCAGTCCCTGAACGGTGACGTGGGCCGGTTCGTGCGCGAGCCCGAGCAGCGAGCCGGCCAGGCCGATCGGCAGGCACAGCACCAGAGCCCAGGCGATCACCCGCCAGCCGGGCATCACCCGGGCCAGGCGGCCGCCCTCGGTGTACCCGGCCGCGCACACCAGGAGCGCGGCGAAGAGGAAGGCGTCGCCGGCCGAGAGGGAGCCGCCGCTCTGCGCCAGCGTGAAGCCGAGGACGATGACCGCTCCCGCGACGGCCGCGGCCCAGAACCGCCGCGACGGCCGGGCCCCGGTGCGCAGCGAGGACACCACCGCGGTGGTCAGCGGCAGCAGGCCGACCACCACGGCGGCGTGCGAGGTGGTGGAGGTCTGCAGCGCGAGGGTGGTGAGCAGCGGGAAGCCGACCACCACGCCGCCCGCGACGACCACGAGGCCCGCCCAGTGCGCGCGGTCGGGGAGCGGGACGCGCAGGGCCAGCAGGAAGCCGCCGGCGACCAGGCCCGCGAGCAGGCAGCGCAGGCCGAACAGGGACCAGGGGCCGAAGCTCTCCAGGCCCCAGGCGGTGCCGGGAAAGGTCAGCGAGAAGGCGATGACGCCGGCCGAGGCGAGGACGGTGCCTCCACCGAACCGGCGGGTGCGTGCGCGGAGCGCGGATCCGCGGGCGGTGGCCTGGGCCGCATCCGGGGCCGGGGTCTGAGCCGGAGCCTGGGCCGGGGCCTGGACCGAAGCCGGGGCCTGGGCCTGGGCCTGGACCGAAGCCGGGGCCGGAGCGGGAGCCCGGTCCTGAGACGGGCCCTGGGCCGAGCCGCGAACCGCTATCGCGGCAGGGGGGATAGCGCTACTCTTTGCTCTCATGTACGAGCGTAGCAGCGTGGCTGAACTGGCAGAATCCCTCAGGCCCGAGCTGAGCCGCTATCCGGTGGGTGGAAAGCTCCCGTCCAGCCGGGCTCTCGTCGAGCGCTTCCGCGTCAGCCCCGTCACCGTCTCCCGGGCCCTCGCCCAGCTCGCCGCCGAAGGCCTGGTGACCACCCGCCCCGGAGCCGGCGTCTTCCGGGCGCAGCCCCGTACCCCCGCGCCCGAGCCCGGAGACACCTCGTGGCAGGCCGTCGCCCTGAGCGCCGAAGGCGCGGGCGACGTGGTCCCGCGCTCGGTCGACGCCTCCGGCGTGCTCGTCACCCTCACCCCGCCGCCGACCGGGGTCATCGAGCTCAACGGCGGCTACATGCACCCCACGCTCCAGCCCGAGCGGGCCATGGCCGCGGCCCTCGCCCGCGCCGGGCGCCGGCCCGGCGCGTGGGGACGGCCGCCCGTGGAGGGGCTGGCGGAGCTGAGGGACTGGTTCGCGCGGGAGATCGGCGGGCCGGGCGGCACCGTCGGGGCCGCGGACGTCCTGGTCACCGCCGGCGGGCAGAGCGCCCTCACCACCGCCCTGCGGGCCCTCGCCCCGCCCGGGGCGCCGATCCTCGTCGAATCCCCGACCTACCCGGGGCTGCTGGCCATCGCCCGCGCCGCCGGATGCCGGCCCGTGCCCGTCCCCGTGGACGAGGACGGGGTCCGGCCGGACCTGCTGGCCGCCGCCTTCGAAGCGACCGGGGCGCGGGTGTTCGTATGCCAGCCGCTGTTCCAGAACCCGACCGGGGCGGTGCTGTCCGACGCGCGGCGCGGCGAGGTGCTGCGGATCGCGCGCGCCGCCGGGGCCTTCGTGGTGGAGGACGACTACGCGCGGGCCCTGGCCCACGAGGACGCCGGACCGCTGCCCGCGACCCTCGCCGCCCAGGACACCGACGGGGTCGTCGTGCACGTGCGGTCGCTGACCAAGGTCACCTCGCCCAGCCTGCGGGTGGGCGCGCTGACCGCCCGGGGCCCCGTGCGGGACCGGCTGCGCGCCATCCAGGTCGTGGACAGCTTCTTCGTGCCGCGGCCGCTCCAGGAGACCGCCCTGGAACTGGTCGGCGCGCCCTCCTGGCCGCGCCACCTCAGGGCCGTCGCCGCCGAGCTGCGCCACCGGCGGGACGTCCTGGCGGGTGCGCTGCGGCGCGAGCTGCCGGAGCTGGAGGTGCCCCCCGCGCCACGCGGCGGCAACCTCTTGTGGGTCAGGCCCGGCGGGGGCCTCGACGACACGGCCTTCGCCGCGGCCGCGCTGCGCGCCGGGGTGCAGGTCGCGCCGGGCCGGCCGTTCTTCTGCGCGGAACCGCCGGCCGCGTACGTCCGGCTGAGTTTCGCCGGGGTGGCCGGTACGGGCGAGCTCACCGAGGCGGTGCGGCGGATGCGGTCGGGCATCGGCGGCGGGGTTCGCACAGAGGCTTGACCCCGTGCGACACGCGGCTCACCATCGCCGCATGCATGTTCGGGTTTCGCTAGTCGCAGCAGCCCGTAGTACCCCGCTGCTCGCCGAGCGCTTCGACGACGACCGCCCCATCGACGTGGACGGCTGGCGCGCGGTGGAGTCCGCCGCGCGCGGGCTCGTACCGCTGGGCTCGGCCGACCTGCGCTACTGCTCGCCGACCACCCGCAGCCGGGCCACCGGCGCGGCCCTCGGGTACGCGCCGCTCGCGCAACCCGCGCTGCGCGAGTGCGACATGGGCCGCTGGCGCGGGCTGACCCTGGGGGAGGTGGCCGCGAGGGAGCCCGCTGCCCTGGACCTCTGGCTCGCCGACCCGCGCGCCGCGCCGCACGGCGGGGAATCCCTGCTCGCCTTCATCGCCCGGATCGGCGGCTGGCTCGACACCCGGCCGGCGGACGACGGGGGAGCGATCCTGGCGGTGGCGGAGCCCTCGGTGGTCAGGGCGGCGCTCGTGTACGCGTTGAACGCGCCGCCGACGACCTACTGGAACGTGGACGTGCGGCCCTTGTCCACGGTCACTCTGGCGGGCTGGCCGAGGCACTGGCACCTGTCCCTCCAGGCCCCCGCCTAAACCCGGTTGAGGGGCGGCCGGGCCGCACATAGCCTGCGAGCATGAACGGTGCGAGCGGTGCGAGCGCACCCGGTGGTGTGGGTGGCCCCGGTGGTGTGGGCGGTGCGAGCGGTGTGGACGTCGGCATCCGGATCACCACGCTCGCGGAGCGGCCCGAGCTGACCGATGCGCTCTGGGGCATGGCGGATTCGTGGCCCGAGTTCGCCACGCAGGACGCACTCGCCTGGCTGCTGTACCCGCGCATGGTGGCCGAACTCCCGGAGTACGTCTTCGTCGCGACCGACGGAGCCACCGGCGAGGTCGTCGCCAAGGCGTTCAGTGTGCCGTTCGCCCTCCACGCGCCCGGCCGTGACGGGCAGTTGCCGGCGCAGGGCTGGGACCGGGTCCTGATGTGGGCCTTCTCGGACCTGCGGCGCGGGGTGGCCCCCGACACGGTCAGCGCCATCGAGATCAGCGTCCGGCCGGACCGGCAGGGCGAGGGGCTGTCGGGGCGGATGCTCGCCGCACTGCGCGAGACGGCCCGCGCGCGCGGTTTCCACGAGGTCGTGGCCCCGGTCCGGCCCAGCGGAAAGCCGGCCGAGCCGGACGCCTCGATCCACGAGTACGCGTACCGCACCCGCGAGGACGGCCTCCCGCACGACCCGTGGCTACGGGTCCACGTGCGGGCGGGCGCCACCATCGACTCGGTGGCCCCGCTGTCGATGACGATCACCGGCTCCGTGGCGCAGTGGCGCGAGTGGACCGGCCTCCCCTTCGACACCGCGGGGCCGGTCCACGTGCCGGGAGCCCTGTCCCCGGTCCGCTGCGAACCGGAACAGGGATACGCGGTCTACGTGGAGCCGAACGTCTGAGTCCGGCACCCGCTGGGGTAGCGGACCCGCCGGGGCCTGCCCCGCTTCGCCGGCCCGGCCGCGGGGGCCGTGGCGAGCGTGGGCCGCGGCGGGGTGGGGGGTGTGTGACGGACGCAATGCCCGCCCGGCGCCGCTCGTGCGGACGAATGCCGCTATGTTGAACGCGTTCAACACGCTGGGTTCGAGGGCAAAGGTCAGGGGCGACGGCCATGGCGCACATCGCGGCGACGCAGGTACGGGCCGTCCACCCGTGGCAGAACAAGATCGCGCTGACCGCGGTCCTCCTGCCGGCGGCCCCCGCGCTGCTGATGCTCCGAGAGGGGGGCATGCTGTTCCCGCTCCTCGGTGGCTTCACCCTGCTGGCCGCGGCCCCGCTGGCCTTCCGCCGGAGCCGGCCGGCCTTCGCGGCGGCCTGCGGGACCACCGGGCTCCTCCTGCTGGTGTCCTCCGTCCTCGGGGTCTACCTCGGCCTCTTCATCTTCCTCCCCTCGGCCCTGCTCCTGCCGCTCGCGGCCTTCGCCGACCCGCGCCGCCACCGGCTCGCCGCCTCGGCCCTGTCGGGCCTCGCGTGCCTGGTGGCGACGGTGGCGGGACTGCTCTTCGGGTGCATGGTGGTGGGTGCGCTCGCGGGGTGAACGTGGGGCTCGCCGAACCACGGTGGACCACACATCAGCGGGGATCACGGGGATCACGGGGATCACCCGGGGGTCGGCGGGGATCACGGGGACCAGAGGGGATCGGGCGCGAGGCGTCGTAGCCGGAGCCGCCCACGTCCGAGGCGGCGACCCAGTCGATGCGCGCCACGATGGTGGAGCCAGGGCGGGAACCGGAGCCGCGATCGCGGCGCTGTCCAGCAGGCCGGTCAGGACCTCGCCGGGCCGGGGGTCCTTCAGGGCGTTGAAGACCTCGATGGCGCAGAGTTGCCCGAAGGCGCCCATGCCGGGTACGGCCGCGATCAGCTGGTCCAGGACGCGCGGGCCGAGCCGGATCAGCGCGTGCTGCGCCTCCTCGGCCTCTCCGGCCGCATCCGTGTCCAGCTCCCGGACGCGAGCGGCTATCTCGGCATCACGGTCCACCACGGCGCTAGTGCCGCGTCAGGCAACGTTCGCCCCGTCGCGGCGTCCGGCACGCACTCTCGCCGCACCGGCCGAAAGCCCAAGTGCGTCCAGTACGAGGGCTTCCGGCCGGCACGCCGAGAGCACGCACCGGACGCCGCTCCTTGACGGGCAAACGTTGCCTGACGCGGCACTAGCGGCCGCGGGGCTTGCCGCGCTTGCCGGTGGACTTGGGGGTGGCCTTGCCGCCCTTGGGGGCGCCGCCGCGCGGGTTCTTGGCCGTCGGCTTGCCGCCCGAGCGGGGGGCCGGCTTGCGCTGCGGCTTCGCCTTCTTCGGCTCGGGCTCGGGCTGGGTACGGCCGCGGCCGCGCGAGCTGTTGACGGTCCGCCCGCGCACGATCCCGATGAACTCCTCCACCAGGTCCGGGGTGGTCTCCTCCTCCGGCCACGACAGCGCGATGCGCGAGGCCGGGGCGTCCACGAGGGTCCGGTACGTGAGGTCCTTGCGGTGGTGCAGCCGCGCGAGGGACTGCGGCACGGCCAGGACGCCGATGCCCGCCGCCACCAGTTCGATCGCGTCGGCCGTCGTCTCGGGGCGCTGTAGCGCGGGCTTGCCCGGCAGCTGCTCCCAGTCGAGGGTGTCGTCGAGCGGGTGGAGCACGATCTCGTCGGCCAGATCCGCGACCGACACCTCTTCGGCCGCCGCCACGAGGTGGTCCTTCGGGATCACGACGACCGTGGTCTCGGTGTAGAGCGGGATCGCGCTGAGGTCCGTACGGTCGATCGGGAGCCGGACGAAACCGGCGTCCGCGCCGCCGCCGCGCAGCAGGGCGGGCGCCTCGGCGGGGTCGACCGGGACGAGGGTCAGCGGGACGTCGGGCAGCCGCTCCTTCCAGACCCGCACCCACTTGGTGGGCGTCACCCCGGGGACGTAAGCGAGCTTGAACGACGGGGGAGTCTGGGAGTCTGTCACCCGGCCAGATTACCGGCCGTGGTCGGAGGGGGCGCACACGCTCTATACCCTTGACACCATGACGTCGCAGCAGAACGCCCAGACCATGAAGCCCGCGACCGCGGCGAAGAAGCTGGGTGTGTACCTAGAGGCCACCCCCGCAGAGTTCCAGGAGGGTGTCGTCTCGCGCACCGAGCTGGCCGCCCTCCAGGCCGAGCCGCCCCAGTGGCTGCAGGACCTCCGGAACAACGGCCCGCACCCCCGTCCGGTCGTCGCGGCGAAGCTCGGGATCTCCATCTCCGGCCTGGCGCGCGGCGGGGTCACCGAGGCGCTCACCACCGAGCAGATCGAGGCCCTGAAGGCGGAGATGCCGGAGTGGCTCGAGAAGGAGCGCGCCACCCAGGCCGATGTCCGCAAGGAGAGCGTCCGCATCAAGCAGATGCAGGCCGAGAAGGCGAACAAGGCCGAGAAGCCGGAGAAGAACGAGAAGTAGACGCGTTCCCCGACCTCGCGCTCCGGCAGCGGACGGCTGCCGGTGTGGCTTCGGTCACGGTGAGACGCTGTCGCGCGGGGTGATCGAGGACCTGGTACGCCTGCGGCCGCGCCCGGGACGCTGCCCGAAGGGCCGGTCTCGAGGCCGCTGACGCCCGGGCCCGGAGGCAGGGCGGCGCCGATTCCCGCACGATGCGGAAACCGGCGCTGCTTCCGTCAGCGGCAGCGGCTCCCGGGTGAGGCAGCTGATCGAGCCGGCCGGAAAGTCGTTGCCGCCCTTGGTGCCCGCCCCGGGCGTCCACTTCACGGCCCAGCCATCGCGCGCCGTCGTGCCGTGGTTCATGACCTCGGCAGAAACCCTGAAGCCGCCGCTCCAGGGATCCAAGTCGTCCCAGCCCAGTTCGGTGCCGGGCGAGTAGCCGGGCTTGGACGGAAGGAAGAGGGAGCGCCCACCTCGGCCCATATTTGGGAGCGCTCCCAAATCCGGGGCCGGCCCGGCAACGGCCCGGCTGTCACGGCGGTCGGCGTGGCGTGCGAAGACAGCTCAGGCCGACTCGCGCACCACCAGTCGCGTCCGCAGGATCACATGGCGCCAGGCCACCTCCGGCTGCTCCATTTCCTCCAGCAGCAGTCGCACCATGGTGCGGCCGATCTCCTTCATCGGCTGGCGGACGGTCGTCAGCGGCGGTTCCGTCTGCTCGGCCAGCTCGAAGTCGTCGAAGCCGACCACCGCCACGTCCTGCGGCACCCGGCGCCCCGCCGCATGCAGGGCGGCCAGCGCCCCGGCGGCCATGCTGTCCGAGGCGGCGAAGACGCCGTCGATCTCCGGGTGCCGCTCGATGAGTCCGGCCATCGCCCGCTGCCCGCTGGTCTCGGTGAAGTCGCCCTGTACGACCAGGGACGGCAGCTCGTCGAGCCCGGCGTCACTCAGCGCTTCCCGGTAACCGCGCAGCCTGCACTGGGCGACGTACATCTCGGGCGGGCCCGTGATCGCGGCGATGGTCTTCCGCCCGCCGCCCACCAGATGGCCGACCGCGGCCCGCGCACCGCCCACGTTGTCCGCGTCCACGTAGGTCACCCGCTCGTCGGCCGAGCGCCTGCCCAGCAGCACCGTGGGCAGCCCGGCGTCGGCGAGCATGTCCGGCAACCGGTCCTCGGCCCGCACGGACATCAACAGCGCCCCGTCGACCCGGCCGCCGCGCAGGTACTCCACGAGCCGCTGTCGCTCGGCGTCCGTGCGGACGAGCGTGAGCAGCAGCTGCACGCCCGCCTCGCTCAGGGCATCCCCGACCGCCCCCACGATCTCCGAGAAGAACGGCTCTCCGAACAGCCGCCAGTCCGTCTTCGGCATCACCAGCGCGACGGCGCCCGCGCGCCGCCCGGCCAGTGAACGCGCGGCCAGATTGGGCACGTAGCCCAGTTCATCGATGGCGCGCTGCACGGCGTGGCGTGTGGACGCCTTGACGCCCGACGCGTCGTTGATCACCCGGGAGACCGTGCCCCGCCCCACTCCGGCAAGGGCGGCCACTTCCTCCAGCGTCGGTGTGCCGGAACTTCGCTTCAGCATGTTCCACCCCCAAGAACACCCGATCCTACGGCCCGACGGGGGCTGGACCGCAGGTCCCGACGGACCGCCAGGGACCCCGTACGCGCGGAGAGTCGCCGTGTTCGATCCGGACGCGGCCACCCGTCGCGGGCGGTGCCCCGTGAACACCACGGCGGCGGCGAATCCTGTCCAACGGCTTGACGGCGCGTCTCGCGCCCCCGAGATTGGGAGCGCTCCCACCGCCGTTCCGCCCCACCGGACACAACGCGCCGGTGCTCCAGTCACTGCGCGCCTTTCCCCTCCCGTAAGGACTTCAGTGTGCCGCGACAACAGCCCCTCTCTCCCCGCCTGTCCCGTACCCACCGCCGACCGGGCCGCTCCGGACGGGTAAGCCTGTTACTGGGCGCGGCTGCCACAGCCGGGCTGCTGGCCGGCAGCCTCGTCGTACCCGCCAGTGCCGCCGTACCCGCCGACGATGCCCGCGAGGTCATCGTCAACGGGGACTTCTCCGCGGGCACCGCCCCCTGGTGGGCGACGGCCAACAGCCCCGTCGCGGTCTCGGACGGGCGCCTGTGCGCCGACGTCCCCGCAGGCACGGCGAATGCCTGGGACGCCATCGTCGGGCAGAACGGGCTCGCCCTCACCGCGGGCGAGGGATACACCTTGAGCTACACGGCGACGTCCACCGTGCCGGTCACCATTCGCGCCAACGTGCAGATGGCGACCGAACCCTGGAGCACGGAACTCTCCACCACGCAGCCGGTCGGGGCGACCGCCGAACGCGTCACCGAGACCTTCACGGCCGGAGCCGGCCACGAGGCCGCTCAACTCGCCTTCCAGATCGGCGGCAGCGCCGAGGCGCTCACCTTCTGCGTCGATGACGTGTCGCTGCGCGGCGGGACCGCGCCACCGCCGTACGAACCGGACACCGGATCGCCGGTCCGGGTCAACCAGGTCGGATACCTCACCCACGGCCCCAAGGGCGGCACCTTCGTCACCGACGAGACCGGGCCGCTGCCCTGGACGCTCGACTCGGCCGACGGGACGCGCCGGGCCGGCGGCACCACCACTCCGGCGGGCGTGGACACTGCCTCGCGGCAGAACGTCCACACCTTCGACTTCAGCGCGGTCACGACGCCGGGGGATGGCTACACCGTCACGGTCGCCGGGGAGAAGAGCGAGCCGTTCGCCATCGGCGACGACCTGTACGCGTCGCTGCGCACCGACGCGCTCGCGTACTTCTACCACAACCGCAGCGGTATCGAGATCGACGCGGACATCGTGGGGGAGCGGTACGCGCGGCCGGCCGGCCACGTGGGTGTGAGCCCCAACCAGGGCGACAACGACGTGCCCTGCCAGCCAGGTGTCTGCGACTACCGCCTCGACGCGGCAGGGGGCTGGTACGACGCCGGCGACCACGGCAAGTACGTCGTCAACGGCGGTATAGCCGTCGGCCAGCTGATGTCCACGTTCGAACGGACCCTGTACGAGGAGACCGCCGACGCCGGGCCGCTCGGTGACGGTGAACTCCGGCTCCCCGAACACGGCAACGCCACTCCCGACATCCTCGACGAGGCCCGCTGGGAGCTGGAGTTCCTGATGCGGATGCAGGTGCCCGCAGGGAAGCCGCTGGCCGGTATGGCCCACCACAAGCTGCACGACAAGGAATGGACGGGACTGCCGACCCGGCCGGACCGTGACCCCCAGCCCCGGGAACTGCATCCGCCGACCACGGCGGCCACCCTCAACCTGGCGGCCACCGCGGCCCAGTGCGCCCGCCTCTTCCAGGTCTACGACGCGGACTTCGCCGCGCGGTGCCGGTCGGCCGCGCGAGCGGCGTGGACGGCGGCCAAGGCCCACCCGGACGTTCTCGCCGATCCCGAGGACGGCACCGGCGGTGGCACCTACGCCGACAGCGACGTGCGTGACGAGTTCTACTGGGCGGCGGCGGAGCTCTTCCTCACCACCGGCGAGGACGCGTACCGCCAGGAAGTCCTGGGCTCTGCGCTGCACGGTGACACCGACGCGGTCTTCCCGCGCGGCGGCATGTCATGGGGGGCGGTCGCCGGGCTCGGCGCCCTGGACCTCGCGACCGTGCCGAGCAGGCTGTCCGGCGACCAACTCACGACGGTGCGGGGCATGGTGACCGAAGCCGCCGACGGTTACGCGGCCGACTCGGCAGGGACCGCGTACGGCGTTCCGTACGCGCCCGGTGACGGGCACTACGCATGGGGGTCGAACAGCCAGGTCGCCAACAGCATGGTCGTCCTCGGCTCGGCGCACGACCTGACCGGTCGAACCGTCTACCGTGACGCCGTACTGCGCGGACTGGACTACCTGCTGGGCCGTAACGCACTGAACCAGTCCTACGTCACCGGATACGGCGAGCGGGACTCGCAGAACCAGCACCACCGTTTCTGGTCCCACCAGCTCGACCCCGCTCTGCCGAACCCCGCACCAGGATCCCTGGCCGGCGGTCCGAACGACGGCATTCAGGACCCGGTCGCGCAGGCCAAACTGCAGGGCTGCGCACCGTCGATGTGCTACATCGACGACATCGGGTCCTGGGCCACGAACGAGATCACCATCAACTGGAACGCCCCGCTCGCGTGGGTCGCGTCCTACGTGGACGACCTGGGGAGCGGTGCGGCCGGGAAGGCGCAGTGCGAGGTCACCTACACCTCGCAGCGCTGGGGCGGCGGTTTCACCACCCAGGTCGTGGTGAAGAACACCGGCGCTTCGGTCATCACACCCTGGAAGCTCGACTGGACGTTCGCCGACCAGCAGCGGGTGACCGACCAGTGGGGCGCCGACGTCCGGCAGAGCGGCCCCCGGATCACTGCCGAGGCGCTGAGCTGGAACAGCAAGCTGGCGCCCGGCGGCACCGTGCAGTTCGGCTTCAACGGCCGGTCCGCCGGCCTCGTGAACGATCCGAAGGTCTTCAGATTGAACGACCGGGTCTGCGGGATGCCGGCACGGCGATGAGTGGTCGGCCCTGAGACGGGCCCGTCCCCACTTCGTACGAGGAGGAACACCGTGAAACGCTTTTTGGCTCTACTGGCGACCTGCGCGACGGCGGCCCTGGGTCTCACGGCCCTGACCGTCCCCGAGGCGGTGGCCGCCGCCGGCTGCAAGGTCGACTACACCGTCACCAGCCAGTGGCAGGGCGGCTTCCAGGCCGGGGTCAAGGTCACCAACCTGGGCGATGCCGTCACCGGGTGGACGTTGAGGTTCAGCCTGCCGGATGCGGGGCAGAAACTGGGCCAGGGCTGGAACGCCAATTGGTCGCAATCCGGCTCCACAGTCAGCGCGGTGAACCTCGACTGGAACCGCACGCTGGCCACCGGCGCCGTCGCCGATCTGGGGCTCACCGCCACCTTCACGGGCGCCAACCCCAAACCGACGGCGTTCACGCTCAACGGCGTCGCCTGCACCGGCTCCACCGTCGAGCCCACACCCACTCCTACTCCTACTCCGTCGCCGGGTACCGGCACTCCCGTGAGCATCAACGGGCAGCTCCACGTCTGCGGTGTGAACCTGTGCAACCGGTACAACCGGCCCATCCAGCTGCGGGGGATGAGCACTCACGGCATTCAGTGGTTCGCCAAGTGCTACGACACCGCCTCCCTGGACGCGCTGGCCAAGGGCTGGAACTCGGACCTGCTGCGCATCGCCATGTACGTGCAGGAGAGCGGCTATGAGACCGACCCGGCGGGCTTCACCAGCCGGGTGAACAGCCTCGTCGACATGGCCGAGGCGCGTGGCATGTACGCGTTGATCGACTTCCACACCCTGACGCCGGGCGACCCGAACTACAACCTCGAGCGCGCGAAGACGTTCTTCGCGTCCGTCGCGGCCCGCAACGCCGACAAGAAGAACGTGATCTACGAGATAGCCAATGAGCCCAACGGTGTGAGCTGGACGGCCATCAAGAACTACGCCGAGCAGGTCATCCCGGTGATCCGGGCCGCCGACCCGGACGCCGTCGTCATCGTCGGCACTCGCGGCTGGTCCTCCCTCGGCGTCTCGGACGGCTCCAACGAGAGCGAGGTCGTCAACAATCCCGTCAAGGCCACCAACATCATGTACACGTTCCACTTCTACGCCGAGAGCCACAAGGACACCTACCGCGCCGCGGTGAGCCGGGCGGCCTCCCAACTGCCGCTCTTCGTCACCGAGTTCGGAACGGTGAGCGCCACAGGCGGGGGAGCGATGGACCGGGCGAGCGCCACGGCCTGGCTGGACCTGCTCGATCAGCTGAAAATCGGCTACGCGAACTGGACCTATTCCGACGCCCCCGAAAGCAGTGCGGTGTTCAAGCCCGGCACCTGCAACGGCAGCGACTACAGCAGCAGCGGCGTGCTGACCGAATCGGGGGCGCTGATCAAAAGCCGGATCAGCACTCCCGACAACTTCCCCACCAGCTGACCCGGGCCTAGGTGTTCTGTCCTGGGAGGTTGTGGACGGGTGATGCAGGTCTCGGCTGAGGGATCTTGAACGGGTGAGGGCCTTCCGGGTTCGGTGTGGATTGCGACGTCTACACCGACCAGAAAGGCCCTCGTGTCCCACCGTAATGCACCCCTGACCGAGACCGGACGCCTGCGCCTGGCGCGCTGCGTGGTCGTGGACGGCTGGCCGCTGCGCCGGGCCGCCGAACGCTTCCAGGTCTCACCCACCACCGCCCAGCGGTGGGCCGCCCGCTACCGCGCCATGGGCGAGGCCGGCATGGCCGACCGGTCCTCCCGCCCGCACCGCAGCCCCCGGCGGACGGCGACCCGCACCGAACGCCGCTGTGCCCGGTCCACTTTGATCCCGGCGCGCTCTGCAAGAACCAGCACGGTCGCAGTGAAACGTTCGGAGAGCGCGAGCCAGATAGCGTGGCTCGTTCTTCGGTGCCGCGAAGAAGGTGATCCATGGGGGCTATTCGCGGCCCGACCGCGACCGGCCGCCGCGGTTGCGGTACTCCGCTGCCGTACCGCCTCACGCCTCGTGAAGAATGGCCGCGACGACTGAGGCTTGAACGTGTTCAAACTCTGTGCCAGAGTGCGGAAGGCGTTCTTGAGCTCATCGGTCGCGCACGCGGCCTGCGGAACCCGCTAGGGGTGGGTGTGTTGCGTTCCTGTCGTACTGCGCTGATCTTGCTCGCCATAGCTCTCGCCTTGACGGCCTGCGGCAGGCTCACCGTCATGCCGCCGCCCGAAGGCGAGCCGGTCGTTCTGAAGCCGGCCGAGCTTGCGACCACGTGGACCGATGCCGACGGTGGCACCCTCACGCTGAAGCCGGACGGGACGTTCATCGCCGATAGAGTCTGCATCGCCCACCGCTGGGACGAGGGTTTGACCGGGTCCGGAACAGGCATCTGGGCGCAAGACTCCAACAAGAAGCAAACCTTCGTAGGTGTGACCTTCGACGCCGCTCACCCCGAAACGGGTGAGCGGAAGCCCGACTCCTACGACGCCTTGAGGCGCGGCAAGGTCCTGAAGCTCTGGGTCGCCGTCGGCGATCCGGACAACGATTATCCGAACTGCGTCCTGACCAGCCCGGCGAGTTGACCCGGTTGCCGGGCGGGGTGATGGTGGATGACAGCGAGAGCGAGGCGCCTTGGACCGCGTTCGTGCGTCCGCGTGTGGCGGCGGTGGGCGCCCAGCCGCTGACCGCGCAGGCCGGCGATGTGGAGCCGGCGATCCCGAAGATCCGGGCGGGGATACTGCTCCACTGCTGATCAACCGTGCCCAGACCGTAAGCGGAGCCTGAGGGCGTAGCGGGGACGGCGTCCAGGCAGCCTTCCGCTTCGGCCCGGAGCGCTGAGGCAAGACTGCCGCAGGCCGCGACGTCCGGGTGCAGGACCGCAGGATCAGGAAGGGTGGGCACGTCCACACGCCGCCCTCAACCCCCCGATATGGCTTTGCATAAACGTGCGGTAGTACGTATAGTCATGCCATCGAGGAGGAGGGTCCGATGGTGGTACGTGTAGCGGTGGCCGGTGCGAGCGGGTATGCGGGCGGGGAAGTGCTGCGCCTGCTGCTGGCCCACCCCGAGGTCGAGATCGGCGCGCTGACCGGGAACTCCAACGCCGGGCAGCTGCTCGGCTCCCTCCAGCCGCACCTCGTGCCGCTGGCCGGGCGCACGCTGGAGGCGACCACGCCCGAGGTGCTCGCCGGGCACGACGTCGTATTTCTGGCCCTGCCCCACGGGCAGTCCGCCGCCGTCGCCGCGCAGCTCGGCGAGGACGTGCTCGTCGTCGACATGGGCGCCGACCACCGGCTCAAGGACTCCGCCGACTGGGACAAGTTCTACGGCGCCCCGCACGCCGGGACCTGGCCCTACGGCCTGCCCGAGCTGCCGGGAGCCCGCGTCGCGCTGGCGGGATCCAAGCGCATCGCCGTGCCCGGCTGCTATCCGACCGCCGTCTCGCTCGCGCTCTTCCCGGCCTACGCCGCGCAGCTCGCCGAGCCCGAGGCCGTGATCGTCGCGGCCACCGGCACCTCCGGCGCCGGCAAGGCGCTCAAGCCGCACCTGCTCGGCTCCGAGGTCATGGGCTCCATGAGCCCCTACGGGGTCGGCGGCGGCCACCGCCACACGCCCGAGATGGTGCAGAACCTCAGCCCCGTCGCCGGAACGCCGGTCTCCGTGTCGTTCACGCCGATGCTGGCGCCCATGCCCCGCGGCATCCTCGCCACCTGTTCGGCCAAGGCGCTGCCCGGCACCACGGCCGACGCGGTGCGCGCCGCCTACGAGAAGGCGTACGCGGACGAGCCCTTCGTGCACCTGCTGCCCGAGGGGCAGTGGCCGGCGACGGCGTCCGTCTACGGTTCCAACGCCGTTCAGATCCAGGTCGCGTACGACGAGGCCGCGCAGCGGATCATCGCGATCAGCGCCATCGACAACCTCACGAAGGGCACCGCCGGCGGCGCGGTCCAGAGCATGAACATCGCCCTCGGCCTCCACGAGGGCCTGGGTCTTTCCACGATCGGAGTCGCACCGTGACGGTCACGGCAGCACAGGGATTCAGCGCGGCGGGCATCGCCGCCGGAATCAAGACGAACGGCAACCCGGACCTCGCCCTCGTCGTCAACAACGGCCCGCGCCAGGCCGCCGCGGGAGTCTTCACCTCCAACCGTGTCAAGGCCGCGCCCGTCCACTGGTCCGAGCAGGTCCTGCGCGGCGCCGTCGTCAGCGCCGTGGTCCTGAACTCCGGCGGGGCCAACGCCTGTACGGGCCCCAAGGGCTTCCAGGACACGCACGCCACCGCCGAGAAGGTCGCCGAGGCCCTGGGCGGGGACTTCAACGCCGGTGAGATCGCCGTCGCGTCCACCGGCCTGATCGGCGTCCTGCTCCCCATGGACAAGCTGCTCCCCGGCATCGACGCGGCGGTCGCCGCGCTCGACGCCGACGGCGGCGAGGACGCCGCCATCGCGATCAAGACCACCGACACCGTGCACAAGACGGCCAGCGTCAGCCAGGACGGCTGGACCGTCGGCGGCATGGCCAAGGGCGCGGGCATGCTCGCCCCGGGCCTGGCCACGATGCTCGTGGTCCTCACGACCGACGCCGACCTGGACAGCGCCACCCTCGACAAGGCGCTGCGCTCCGCGACCCGCACCACCTTCGACCGGGTCGACTCCGACGGCTGCATGTCCACCAACGACACGGTGCTGCTGCTGGCCTCGGGCGCGTCCGGCCGGGTGCCGGCGTACGAGGCGTTCGCCGAAGCCGTGCGCGCGGTCTGCGACGACCTGGCCCGCCAGCTGATCGGCGACGCCGAGGGCGCCAGCAAGGACATCCGCATCGAGGTGGTCGGCGCGGCCACCGAGGAGGACGCGGTGGAGGTCGGCCGGTCCATCGCCCGCAACAACCTGCTCAAGTGCGCCATCCACGGCGAGGACCCGAACTGGGGCCGCGTCCTGTCGGCGATCGGCACCACGAAGGCCGCCTTCGACCCGGACCGGCTGAACGTCGCGATCAACGACGTCTGGGTGTGCAAGAACGGCTCGGTCGGCGAGGACCGCGACCTGGTGAGCATGAAGGACCGCGAGGTCCGCATCACCGCCGACCTGGCCACCGGCTCGGAGTCGGCGGTCATCTGGGCCAACGACCTCACCGCCGAGTACGTCCACGAGAACAGCGCGTACTCCTCATGAGCACCGCCCGGAAGCACACCGCGCTGCCGAAGGCGGAGATCCTCATCGAGGCCCTGCCCTGGCTGACCCGCCACAACGGCAAGGTCGTCGTGATCAAGTTCGGCGGCAACGCCATGATCGACGAGGACCTGAAGGCGGCCTTCGCCCAGGACGTGGTCTTCCTGCGCCAGGCGGGCCTCAAGCCGGTCGTCGTGCACGGCGGCGGTCCGCAGATCAGCGCCCAGCTGGACCGGCAGGGTCTGGTCAGCGAGTTCAAGGCGGGCCTGCGCGTCACCACGCCCGAGGCGATGGACGTCGTACGGATGGTCCTGGCGGGGCAGGTCCAGCGCGAGCTGGTCGGGCTTCTCAACCAGCACGGGCCCCTCGCCGTCGGCATGACGGGCGAGGACGCCCACACGATCACCGCCACCAAGCACACCCCGGAGATCGACGGCGAGCTCGTCGACATCGGGCGCGTGGGCGAGATCACCGCCATCGACACCGGCGCGATCGAAGCGCTGCTGGCGGACGGCCGGATCCCGGTCATCTCCTCCATCGCGCGCAGCGCCGACGACCACCACGTGTACAACGTGAACGCCGATACGGCCGCCGCGGCGCTCGCCGCCGCGCTCGGCGCCGAGACGCTGATGGTCCTCACCGACGTAGAGGGCCTCTACGCGGACTGGCCGAACAGCGACGAGGTCATCAGCCGGCTCACCGTCAGCGAGCTGGAGAAGCTGCTGCCCGAGCTGTCCAGCGGCATGGTCCCGAAGATGGAGGGCTGCCTGCACGCCGTGCGCAACGGCGTCACCACCGCCCGGGTCATCGACGGGCGGGTCCAGCACTCGATCCTGCTGGAGATCTTCACCGACGAGGGAATCGGCACGATGGTCGTGCTCGACGAGCAGCAAGGGGGAGCGCAGTGAGCGGCAGCACCGGCAACCGGGAGTTCGGCGACCGCTGGAAGGCGGCGCTCACCGACAACTACGGCACCCCCGCGCTGGCCCTCGTACGCGGCGCCGGCGCCCAGGTCTGGGACGCGGACGGCAAGCAGTACACCGACTTCGTCGGCGGCATCGCGGTCAACGCCCTCGGCCACGCCCACCCGGCGATCGTCGAGGCCGTGACCGCGCAGGTCTCCACCCTCGGCCACGTCTCCAACCTCTACGCCTCCGAGCCGGTCATCGCACTCGGCGAGCGGCTGCTCCAGCTCTTCGGCCGCCCCGGGAAGATCTTCTTCTGCAATTCCGGCGCCGAGGCCGTCGAAGCCGCCTTCAAGATCGGCCGGCTGACCGGGCGGACCCACATGGTCGCCACGGACGGCGGCTTCCACGGCCGGACCATGGGCGCCCTCGCGCTCACCGGCCAGCCCAAGAAGCAGGACCCCTTCCTGCCCCTGCCCGGAGACGTCACGCACGTCCCGTACGGCGATGTGGAGGCCCTGCGGGCCGCCGTCACCGAGGAGACCGCGCTCGTGGTCATCGAGCCGATCCAGGGCGAGAACGGCGTGGTCGTGCCGCCCGCCGGATACCTGACGGCCGCCCGCGAGATCACCCGGGCCACCGGCACCCTGCTCGTCCTCGACGAGGTCCAGACCGGCATCGGCCGGTGCGGCCAGTGGTTCGAGCACCAGGCCCACGAGGGCGTCGAGCCCGACCTCGTCACACTCGCCAAGGGCCTCGGCGGCGGCCTGCCGATCGGCGCACTGGCCGCCTTCGGCCCCGCGGCCGACCTGCTCCGGCCCGGCCAGCACGGCACCACCTTCGGCGGCAACCCCGTCGCGTGCGCCGCCGGCCTCGCCGTCATCGAGACCATCACCGCCGAGGGGCTCCTCGACCAGGTCAAGGCACGCGGCGAGCGGCTGCGCGGCGGAATCGAGGGTTCCGGGCACGGGCTGGTCTCCCACGTCCGCGGCGCCGGTCTGCTGCTGGGTATCGTGCTGACCGAGCCCCTCGCACCCCAGGTGCAGCAGGCGGCTCAGGACGCCGGCTTCCTGGTCAACGCGCCCGCCCCCGACGTCGTACGGCTGATGCCCCCCTACGTACTGTCCGAGGCCGAGGTGGACGCGTTCCTCCGGGCCCTGCCCGGCATCCTCGACGCAGCCAGCGGGGACCGATCCGGAGAATGAGACGACGATGAGTCAGGCGCAGGACAACGA
Organism: Streptomyces sp. ISL-66; assembly: GCF_018614135.1. Taxonomy (GTDB): domain Bacteria; phylum Actinomycetota; class Actinomycetes; order Streptomycetales; family Streptomycetaceae; genus Streptomyces. Next base: position 21,448 of record NZ_JAGGOW010000011.1, on the reverse strand, counting down.
GCACGGCGGACAGGCCGTCCCGCAGACCCGCACCGCCCGCCACCGCCGGATCGTGGACATCCTCAACCGGCAGCCGGTCCGCTCCCAGAGCCAGCTGGCCAAGCTGCTCGCCGATGACGGGCTGAGCGTCACCCAGGCGACGCTCAGCCGCGACCTCGACGAGCTCGGCGCGGTGAAGATCCGCAACACGGGCGGCGAGCTGATCTACGCGGTCCCCAGCGAGGGCGGCTTCCGCACTCCGCAGGCACCGCTCGGCGAATCGGCGAAGGAGGAGCGCATGCGGCGTCTCTCCGGGGAACTGCTGATCTCGGCGGAGGCCTCCGCGAACCTCGTCGTCCTGCGCACCCCACCGGGTGCGGCCCAGTTCCTCGCCTCGGCGATCGACCAGGCCGAACTCCAGGCCATCCTCGGCACGATCGCGGGCGACGACACGCTGATGCTGATCAGCCGCGACCCGGCGGGCGGCCAGGCGCTGGCCGACCACCTGCTGCGGCTGGCGCAGAAGGAGAGCTGAGCGGGCGTCGGCAGCGCGGTGGCAGCGCCGCGGCACCGGTCCCGGGACCGGCCTCCCGGGACCGGCCTCCGGGACCGGCTTCGGCCCCCGCGCGTCAGTACCGGGTGACGGCCAGCGCCCCCGACTCCGTGCCGATCGCGATGTGCGGCCGCCTGCGCGGGTTCGCCCAGCGCAGGACCGCGCGCATCGCGTCCTCGGGGACCGAGACGCAGCCGGCCGTCGCCCCCTTGCCGTTCACGTGCAGGAAGATGCCCGCGCCCCGGCCCCGTACCGGCTGCTCGTAGTTGAAGGCGATGACCAGGGCGTGCGCGTACTGCTTCGCGTACGCGGTCAGATGCTCCGCCTCGCCCGGCGCGCAGTCCGCCGGCAGCGGTTCCACCCAGCGGTTGTAGCTGCCCGAGGCATTGTCCTGGCACCACCAGGAAGCGGGAGTCACCCGCCGGTAGTGGTACGCCGTGCCGGCCGGGGCGTGCGCGATGCCGAAGGCGTACGGGAGCGCGTACAGCCCGGCCGGGGTGGTGTCCGTGCCCTGCGTCCGCGTGGCGCCCTCGGTCAGGCCGTTCGCCCCGAACCGGGCCGGCGCGCTGCCCGCCTCGTACCAGTGCCCCGCCCGCCGGTCCCACCACGTCAGGCGCCCCGTCGTGGAGCCGGGCGCCGGGGCGACGGCGGTGATCAGCTGGCTGCCGCCGCCGGTGTCGGCGAGCCGGGCGGGCAGCGCGGGACCGGGGTACGGCTCGTGCGGGTCGTGCGGGCCTTGGGCCAGCAGGCCGGTGACGATCAGTGAGGCGAGGGCGACAGCGGTACGCGGCACATGTCAGACGGTACGGGGCGGAAGGGGCAGTGGCAGCGCAGGCAGGCCGTCGACACTCACCCCGATGAACTCCTTCTTCTCGCAGTACGCGTTGAACTCCTCGTCCGTCTTGCGGCCGAAGTACTCCGCGTGGAGGGTGCGCTCGCCCTGGTACTCCATGAAGGGGATGGCGTACCCGCACACGTCCGCGATCCGGCGGGCCTTGACGACGATGACCGCGCGCGCCGCCGGCCCGTCGGCATCCCCGAACAGCTCGACGAGCCCGTCCCAGCGCGGGTCGTCGCGGAAGACGGCCTCGCCGTCGCCGTGGATGCGCACGATGTTCGGCGGTCCGCTGAAGGCGCACCACATCAGCGTGATGCGGCCGTTCTCGCGGACGTGCGCGATGGTCTCGGCGCCGCTGCCCCCGAAGTCCAGGTAGGCGAGCGTCTGCTCGTCGATGACGACGAGGGTGCCGGCTCGGCCCTTGGGGGAGAGGTTGACGTGACCGTCACCCGCCAGCGGGGCGGTGGCGGTGAAGAAGATCGGCTGCTCCTCGATGAAGGTGCGAAGGCGGCCGTCTATGCGTTCGTAGAGCTTTCCCATGTGGATCAGTATCCGTCCGTCGTGGATTCCCCGCGGGGGAGTCCGAGTTGTGAGCGAATGCACGCCAAGACGTAGTCGCTGAACAGTCCCGTGCAGCGGTCCAGCAGGGTGCCGACCTCCGGGTCCCGCGGCGGCAGGGCGGGCGGCCCGTAGGGGGACCGCAGACTCTGGATGTACTGCGAGGCGAGCCGGCGCAGGCCCGCGTCCTGGTCCGTCAGCAGTTCCACGGAGGCCCGCAGTCCGGCCACACCGCCCTGGGCGTGCAACAGCCGGTACGCGGCGCGGCGGATGTGCACCGGCCGCCCGGGCGCCAGACGGTCCACCAGCCAGTCGGTGGGCAGCCGCCCCGCCGAGGAGCGCAGGCTCAGCGAGGCCTCGCGGGCCACGGAGGGCGAAGGGTCGTCCAGCAGCGCCCGCAGCGGCCCGACGTCGGTGGAGTCCAGCAGCCGCAGCCCGCGCACGGCGGAGGCCCGTACCGCCCCGGCCGGATGGTCCAGTAGCGCGCGCAGCAGCGGGGCATCCTCCCGGCGGGCGCACTCGGCGAAACCGGTCACGGCGTACGGGGTCACCCGGGCCGGGTCCTCGAGCAGCGCGCGGGAGAGGGCGCGGGGGTCCCCGCCGTCCTGTGAGACGAGCCAGCGCGCGCAGGCCCGTACGAGGCTGGAGCGGTCGGTGAGGTATCGGGGGGCCTCGGCGGCCCGCCCGGCCCGGCGCAGCGCGGTGACTCCGGCGGCCCGGACCAGCGGGAGGCGCCCGGCCAGCAGCTCGTCGACCGCCGCGTCGTCCGCTCCGTCGGCGGCCATGGCTGCCAGGGCGGCGTCGGTCCAGATCCGGCTCGTCACCGGGTCGAGCTCGGCACGGGCCCGGCCCGCGAGCTCCCGTACGGCGAGCCCGCCGCCCTCCAGGGAGATCCGGGTGGCGAACCGCCGGGTCGGCAGATCGTCGCTGTCGCGCAGCGCGGCCAGTACGGGCTCCATGGCTGCGTCCCGTGCCACCGGTGAGGGGCCCAGCCGCCACCAAGATGTCGCCACGGGCACCTGCTCACCGCGCAGCACCGCCGAGAACACCTCCAGCGCCCAGGCACCCTGCTCGCGCCGGGCCAGCCGCAGGACGAGCGGGGTCAGCAGGCGCAGCGTGCCCGTGGGGTCGGCGGCCAGCGCCGTGGTCAGTACCTTCCGTGCGTGCTCGCGCACGGCGGGGACCCAGTCGGTGCAGCGGATCGCGACCAGGGGCAGCGGGGAGTGCGGGTGTTCGAGCGCGGCCGCCCGGATCCACCCGTCGCGGTGGCACAGGCGCAGCGCGACGTGCGGGATGTCGCGGGAGCCGGGCCAGGAGTCCCGCACCGCCTCGTCGAAGGAGATCCACGCGGCAGGCCCTGCGTCCGGCGGCAGTGCTTCCGTGTCCGTGCCTTCCGCCGCCACCAGCCGCCCGACGGCGTCGCGACCGGCGTCGGCAGCCCGCCCCGCGTGCGTCTCCCGCTGTCCTCGTCCCGTGTGCATGGGCCCTCCCCCTGGTGTCCCGCCGATCGTAGGCCGCGGCGCTGGGGCGGCGCCTCTGATATTCGCGCTGGTCAGGGCATCGCACGAGGGGCTTGATTGACGAAACATACGGAGCAGTGCATAGTTATGCCTAGCGCTGTTGATGTAACGGCGGATGCACCCCGTGAGGAGAACCCCGTGACCGAGCGCGTCGTACTCGCCTACTCAGGCGGCCTGGACACCTCCGTCGCCATCGGCTGGATCGCCGAGGAGACGGGCGCCGAGGTCATCGCCGTGGCCGTGGACGTCGGCCAGGGCGGCGAGGACCTGGACGTCATCCGCAAGCGGGCCCTCGCCTGCGGGGCCGTCGAGGCCGAGGTCGCGGACGCCAGGGACGAGTTCGCCGAGGAGTACTGCCTTCCGGCGATCAAGGCAAACGCCCTCTACATGGACCGCTATCCGCTGGTCTCCGCCCTGTCGCGGCCGACCATCGTCAAGCACCTCGTCGCCGCCGCCCGCAAGCACGGCGCCTCCGTCGTCGCCCACGGCTGCACCGGCAAGGGCAACGACCAGGTCCGCTTCGAGGCCGGCATCGCCGCCCTCGGACCCGACCTCAAGTGCATCGCCCCGGTCCGCGACTACGCGATGACCCGCGACAAGGCCATCGCCTTCGCCGAGAAGGCCGATCTGCCGATCGCCACCACCAAGAAGTCCCCGTACTCCATCGACCAGAACGTCTTCGGGCGCGCCGTCGAGACGGGCTTCCTGGAGGACATCTGGAACGCGCCGATCGAGGACATCTACGAGTACACGGCCGACCCGGCCCTGCCGCGCGAGGCCGACGAGGTCGTCATCTCCTTCAAGGCGGGCGTCCCGGTCGCCATCGACGGCAAGCCCGTCAGCGTGCTCCAGGCGATCCAGCAGCTCAACGAGCGCGCCGGAGCCCAGGGCATCGGCCGGATCGACATCGTCGAGGACCGCCTCGTCGGCATCAAGTCCCGCGAGGTGTACGAGGCTCCGGGCGCGATCGCGCTGATCACCGCCCACCAGGAGCTGGAGAACGTCACGGTCGAGCGCGAACTGGCCCGCTACAAGCGGCAGGTCGAGCAGCGCTGGGGCGAGATGGTCTACGACGGCCTGTGGTTCTCCCCGCTGAAGCGGGCGCTGGACGGTTTCATCAACGAGGCCAACCAGCACGTCACCGGCGACATCCGGATGACCCTGCACGGCGGCCGCGCCGTCGTCACCGGCCGCAAGTCCGAGGAGTCGCTGTACGACTTCAACCTCGCGACCTACGACTCGGGCGACACCTTCGACCAGTCGAACGCCCAGGGCTTCATCGAGATCTTCGGTCTGTCCTCGAAGATCGCGGCCCGCCGCGACCTCGCCTGATCCGAGCCCGATCCGAGCTCGCAGTCCGAGCCCGATCCGAGCTCGCAGTCCGAGCCCGCAGTCCGAGCCCGATCCGAGCTCGCAGTCCGAGCCCGCAGTCCGAGCCCGATCCGAGCTCGCAGTCCGAGCCCGCAGTCCGAGCCCGCAGTCCGAGCCCGCAGTGCGGACCCGCAGTACGGACCGCTTCCCCGTTACCTCCGCGGCGGAGAGGCGGTTGCACATCCGAAGCCATGCATCTTGAGGAGCAGTAGCTGTGAGCAGCAACAACGGTGGCGACGTCCGGCTCTGGGGCGCCCGGTTCGCCGACGGTCCCGCCGAGGCCCTCGCGAAGCTGTCCGCGTCGGTCCACTTCGACTGGCGCCTCGCCCCGTACGACATCGCCGGATCGCGTGCCCACGCCCGCGCGCTGGCCAAGGCGGGTCTGCTCACGCCCGACGAGCTCGGCCGCATGATCGCGGGCCTGGACCAGCTCGAAGCCGACGTGGCGGACGGCTCCTTCGTCGGCACCATCGCCGACGAGGACTGCCACACCGCCCTGGAGCGGGGCCTGCTGGAGCGGCTCGGCGCCGACCTCGGCGGCAAGCTGCGCGCCGGCCGGTCGCGCAACGACCAGATCGCCACCCTCTTCCGGATGTACCTGCGCGACCACGCCCGGATCGTCGGCGGGCTGATCGCCGACCTCCAGGACGCGCTCGTCGGTCTCGCCGAGGCGCACGCCGGTGTGGCCATGCCCGGCCGGACCCACCTGCAGCACGCACAGCCGGTGCTCTTCGCCCACCACGTACTGGCCCACGTGCAGGCGCTGTCCCGGGACGCGGAGCGGCTGCGCCAGTGGGACACCCGGACCGCCGTCTCCCCGTACGGCTCGGGCGCCCTCGCGGGCTCCTCGCTGGGTCTGGACCCGGAGGCGGTCGCCGCCGACCTGGGCTTCGAGCGCGGGTCGGTCGGCAACTCGATCGACGGCACGGCCTCGCGCGACTTCGTCGCCGAGTTCGCCTTCATCACCGCGATGATCGGGATCAACCTGTCCCGGATCGCGGAGGAGATCATCATCTGGAACACGAAGGAGTTCTCCTTCGTGACCCTGCACGACGCCTTCTCCACCGGGTCGTCGATCATGCCGCAGAAGAAGAACCCGGACGTCGCGGAGCTGGCGCGCGGCAAGTCGGGGCGCCTCATCGGCAACCTGACCGGCCTGCTCGCCACGCTGAAGGCCCTGCCCCTGGCGTACAACCGGGACCTCCAGGAGGACAAGGAGCCGGTCTTCGACTCCTGCGACACCCTGGAAGTCCTGCTTCCCGCCTTCACCGGGATGATGGCGACCCTCACGGTCAACCGGGAGCGGATGGAGGAGCTGGCTCCGGCGGGCTTCTCGCTCGCCACCGACATCGCCGAGTGGCTGGTCAAGCAGGGCGTGCCGTTCCGGGTGGCGCACGAGGTGGCCGGCGAGTGCGTGAAGGAGTGCGAGGGGCTCGGCATCGAGCTCGACGAGCTCACCGACGAGCAGTTCGCGAAGATCTCGCACCACCTGACGCCGGAGGTCCGCACGGTCCTCAACGTCAAGGGCGCGCTGGCCTCCCGCAACGGGCGGGGCGGCACCGCCCCTTCGGCCGTTGCCATCCAGCTCACCGAGCTGAAGGCCGACCTGGTCATCCAGCACGCCTGGGCGACACACAAGAACTGACCGCGTCCCCGAAGGGGCGGCCGGGGCCTTCGAGCCCCGGCCGCCCCTTCGGCGTGGCCGGGGATCAGGGGCAGACGACGCTGACCGAGTACGGCCGGTCGCTGTCCACGGCGGCGCTGCCGCCGGCGGACGGCGTCGCCGTGCGGATGTGGATCCGGTGGGAGCCGGCCTGGCCGACCAGGATGGACGAGCTGCCCTGGCCCGGGTCGGAGACGTTGTCGCGTACTCCACGATGTACTGGGTCTTCCAGAAGGTCCCGCGGGGCGCCCGGCCGTGCATCCGGGGCCAGTCGATGTACGGGAGCTTCGGCAGACCCAGGTGTGGGCCTATCCACTCGTTCGCCTCGTCCTTCCAGGTGGTCGCCCACACCAGTTCGTACGCGTCCGCGAGCGCGAGCAGCTCCGCCCCGTGGCCGGGATTCAGCCAGACCCGCAGCGGCTCCGCGCTCTCCGTGTCCCGCCAGCCCGCGGGCCGCGTGCGGTGGGTGGTGTACCCCTCGGGGCGCCTCTGCGGCTTGGCCGCGTAGGGGTTCAGTGGGCCGTCCACGTCGATCAGGAGCAAGGGTTTGGGCTTCGTTTCGGCAGGATTCCCTTCGGTGCCCGAAAGGGCAGCTCATTTATGGTGAGACGTCTATGTCTCATTCGGGTTAGACTTGTCTCATGGCCATGGATCGTGATCAGGTGCTCCGCGCCGCCGCCGCCCTGCTCTCCCGCAAATCGACCGCCACGATGGACGAGGTCGCGAAGGCGGCGGGCATCGGCCGCGCGACGCTCCACCGGCACTTCGCCGGGCGCGACGCCCTCGTGCGGGCGCTCGAAGAGCTCGGCATCCGGGAGTTCGAGGTGGCGTTCGACAGCGCCCGGCTCGACGAGGGCACGGCGGTCGACGCGCTGAAGCGCCTCGTCGCCGAGGCGGAGCCCAATGCCGAGTTGCTGGCCTTCCTCGTCACCGAGAACCAGCTCTTCGAGGGCGACCAGGTCAACGAGGGCTGGGCCCGGCTCGACGCCCGCGTGAGCGCGCTCTTCCGGCGCGGCCAGCAGGAGGGCGACATCAGGATCGACCTGAGCCCCGCCTGGCTCACCGAGGCCCTGTACGGCCTCATCGGCACCTGCGCCTGGGCCGTCATGGACGGCCGGGTCGCGGCCAAGGACTTTCAGTACATGATCATCGAGTTGCTGCTCGGTGGCGCACGACGGAGTGTGGAGAAATGAGCCGTACCGAACAGCTGATGAAGGCGAAGGGGGCGGAGGGGAAGAGTCAGGGGCGTTGGATCGCGCTCTCCGTGCTCGTCCTGGCCGTCCTGCTGGTCGCCGTCGACGCCACCGTACTCGGTCTCGCCACTCCCTCCCTCAGCGAAGACCTCAAGCCGTCCGGCACCCAGCTGCTGTGGATCGGCGACATCTACTCCTTCGTCATCGCCGGCCTGCTCGTCTCCATGGGCTCCCTCGGCGACCGCATCGGCCGCAAGAAGCTGCTCCTCGTCGGCGCGGCCGCCTTCGGCGCCGTCTCGGTCCTGAACGCCTACGCGACCAGCCCCGAGATGATGATCCTCGCCCGGGCCCTGCTCGGCGTGGCCGGCGCGACCCTGATGCCGTCCACCCTCGCGCTGATCCGCAACATCTTCCACGACCCCAAGGAGCGCAGCCTCGCCATCGGCATCTGGGGCGCCACCGCCTCCGCGGGCGCGGCCGTCGGCCCGGTCGTCGGCGGAGCCCTGCTCCAGCACTTCTGGTGGGGTTCGGTCTTCCTCATCAACCTGCCCGTGATGATCGTCCTGGTCATCGTCGGCATCAAACTGCTGCCCGAGTCCAAGAACGCCGTCGCCGGCCCCTGGGACCTGTTCAGCGTCGGCCTCTCCCTCGTCGGCATCATCGGCGTCGTCTACGCCGTCAAGCAGGTCGCCACCCACGGCATGGGCTGGGAGGTGTGGGCCGCCGCCGTCATCGGAGCGGGCGCGCTGTACACCTTCGTACGCCGCCAGTTCACCCTGACCGCGCCCCTCCTCGACATGCGGCTCTTCAGGCACCGCGGCTTCTCCGGCGCGGTCCTCGCCGACCTGCTCACCGTCTTCGGCCTGTCCGGGCTGGTCTTCTTCCTCTCCCAGTTCCTCCAGCTCGTCCAGGGCCGCGAGCCGCTGGAAGCGGGCCTGGCCGAACTGCCCGCCGCCGTCGGTGCGGTGGTCACCGGCCTGGTCGCGGGCAAGTGCGCCCGCAAGTACGGCGTACGGGTCATCGTCACCGCGGGCCTCGCGGCCATCGGCGTCGCCCTGGCCGCACTCACCGTGATCCACAAGGAGACCGGCTACCCGCTGCTGGGCGCCGCCCTGCTCGTCGTCGGCCTCGGCGCCGGCTTCTCCTTCACCGTCACCGCCGACGTGATCCTCTCCAGCGTGCCCAAGGAGCAGGCCGGTTCGGCCTCGGCCGTCTCCGAGACCGCGTACGAACTGGGCGCCGCCCTCGGCATCGCCCTGCTCGGCTCCGTCGTCACCGGGGTATACCAGAGCTTCACCGCCCCGGCCTCCGTCAGCGGTCCCCTCGTCGGCGCCGCCCACGAATCCCTCGGCGGCGCCGTCGAAGCAGCCAAGACGCTGGACCCGCAGACCGCCCACCAGATGGTCGGCGCCGCCCAGGAGGCCTTCGTGGACGGCCTGCGGCTGGCCTCGGGCGTCGGTGCGGCCGTCCTGCTGGCCACCGCCGCGGCCGCCTGGTTCCTGCTCAAGGGCCAGGAGCTCCAGGACGGCATCGAGCACTGACGTCATGCCAGAGGGTGGCGTCCCGTGCGGAGTTGACACGCCGTCGGCGTGCGGGACACCATCCCGGCGATGGAGATCACCGATCTGACCCCGGCCGAACGCCGCGTATGGGAAGCCTTCCCGCGCGGTGAGGGCGTCGACTTCCGTGAAGACCCCGACGAGACCGGGGCGCAGGGGCACACCTGGGGGCCCGAGCGCACCCTGCGCGCCGGCGTACTCAGCGCCCTGCTGCTGAACGGTCCCACGCGCAACGGCCAGGTCGCGGGACTCAACGTCCGAGGTGCCCGGATCACCGGCAAGTTCGACCTCAAGTTCGCCGTCGTCGAACACGCGATCCGGCTGCGCGCCTGCTGGTTCGAGCGCAAGCTCCTGCTCTACGGATCCCAGCTGCGGGCGCTGGTCCTCTCCGACTCGACCCTGCCCGGACTGACCGCCGCCACCGTGAGCGTCGACATCGCGCTACGGCTCTCCTGCTGCCGCATCACCGGGCCCGTCCGGCTCCAAGGAGCCCGGATAACCGGCGGCCTCTTCCTCCAGCGTGCCGTCATCGGCATGCCCGACGCCCCGGAGACCGAGGAGCCACCGCTCCAGTTCAACCACGCCGACATCGGCACCGACGTCATCGCCATGGGCCTCACCGTCCACGGCCAGACGCGCATCAACGGCGCCACCGTCGGCGGGCAGATCAACCTCGACGACGCCCGCCTCCTCGCCCCCGCAGGCACCGCCCTGCACGCCGAGACCCTCACCGTCGGCACCGACCTGCGGGCCATGCGGGCCGACCTGCGCGGCCGGGTCAACCTCACCGGATCCCGCATACCGGGCCAGCTCAACCTCGCCTACGCCCGGCTCGTGAACCCCGGCGGCGTCGCCCTGCGCGCCTCCAGCTGCGTGGCCGGCGAGGTCTGGCTGCGCTCCTGCCCGACCATCCAGGGCGCGGTCAACCTGCGCCGCTCGAATTTCGACCTGCTGCACGTCACGCCCGTCACCTTGCCGCAGGAGATCCGCCTCGACGGCCTCACCTACCGCACCCTCGTCCCGCACCTGCCCGCGGACCAGCGGCTGCCCGCCCTGGAACGCGAAGCGGCGGGCTACCTCCCGTACGCCTACGAACAGCTCGCGGCGGCCTACCGCACGGTGGGCGACGAGACGGCCGCCCGCGCCGTCCAGCTCGCCAAGCTGCGCCGCCACCGGCGCACCCAGCCACGGCGCTCCCGCGTCTGGGGGCTCCTGCAGGACGCCACCGTCGGCTACGGCTACCAGCCGCTGCGCGCGGCGGCCTGGCTGATGGCGCTGCTGGTGACCGGGACGCTCGCCTACGGGCTCCGCCCGCCCCGGCCGCTGAAGCCGGGGGAGGCCCCGGAGTTCAACCCGGTGTTCTACACGATCGACCTGATGCTGCCGATCATCGGCTTCGGCCAGGAGTCGGCCTTCGCGCCCGACGGCTGGTACCAGTGGCTGTCGTACGTGCTGATCGTGACCGGCTGGGTCCTCGCCACGACGACGGCGGCGGGTGTCAGCCGGTCGCTCCAGCGGCAGTGAGCGCTACGCGGCTTCCTTGAACTTGGTCGCGTACATGTCCACGTACTCCTGGCCCGAGAGCCGCATGACCTCGGCCATCACCGAGTCGGTGACGGCGCGCAGGACGTAGCGGTCGCGGTCCATGCCCTCGTAGCGGGAGAACTCCATCGGCTCGCCGAACCGGACGGTGACCCGGCCGGGGCGCGGCATGCCGGCGCCGCCGGGCTGCAGCTTGTCGGTGCCGATCATCGCGAAGGGGACGACGGGCGCGCCGGTCATCAGGGTCAGGCGCGCGATGCCGGTGCGTCCGCGGTAGAGGCGGCCGTCGGGGGAGCGGGTGCCCTCGGGGTAGATGCCGAAGATCTTGCCCTCGTCGAGGATCCGGCGGCCGGTCATCAGGGCCGCCACGCCGCCGTTGGCCCCGTCGCGGTCGACGGGGATCATGCCGGCGCCGGTGAAGAACCAGGCCATGGCCCGGCCCTTGATGCCCTTGCCCGTCACGTACTCGTCCTTGCCGATGAAGTGGACCGTGCGGTCGCACACCAGCGGCAGGATCATCGAGTCGATGAAGGTGAGGTGGTTGCCCGCCAGGATCACCGGTCCCGTGCCCGGAATGTTCTCGATGCCCTCCACACGGGTGCGGAACATCAGGCGCATGACGGGTCCGACGGTGGCTTTGATGAGCGCGGTACGGAACAACGTGAGGCCCTCCGGCATCGAAAAGCGATTTTCGTGCACCCACCCCGAGGCGGTAGTGCAGGTGAGGACGATACTCGCGGGTCAGCTCTGATCGCACATCGGGTTCACGAGACGGACACGCAGTGTTGACACGTTTGCGCCATGTTCCCCCCGCGCACCCCTGCCCGCCGGTATCCCCCGCCTACGATCGGCACGCGCACACGGGCCGCAGGACCCGGAGATCCCGGGGCTCCTGGCTCGTGTCGGACGGGGAGTGGCTACTCATGACGCAGGGTGGGGCAGCGCGGCGCACGGTACTGGGGGCGGCCGTCCTCGCAGCGGGCACAGCGGCGGGCGCGCTGACCGTGGGAGCCGGAACCGCGGCGGCGGCCGGGAACGGCCCCGCAGGCGGGTCCGGCGGGTACCGGGGCCTGCCCGTGCCGACCGTCATCGGGCACCGGGGAGCCAGCGGCTACCGGCCCGAGCACACGCTCGGGTCCTACCAGCTCGCGCTCGACCTCGGCGCCGACGTGATCGAACAGGACCTCGTCGCCACCAAGGACGGCCACCTGGTGTGCCGCCACGAGAACGAGATCGGCGGGACGACCGATGTCGCCGACCACTCCGAGTTCGCCGCGCGCAGGACGACGAAGACGGTCGACGGCGTCGCGGTCACCGGATGGTTCACCGAGGACTTCACCCTCGCCGAGCTGAAGACCCTGCGCGCGAAGGAACGCATCCCCGCCCTGCGCCAGCGCAACACGCTCTACGACGGCCGCTGGGACGTACCCACCTTCGAGGAGGTGCTGCGCTGGGCCGACCGGGAGGGCCGGCGGCGCGGGCCGGGGGCCCCGGCCGCAGGCTCGGGGAGGGTCTGGCTGCACGTCGAGATCAAGCACCCCAGCTACTTCCGGGCCCTCGGACTCGGGCTGGAGGAGCCCCTCGCCAGACTGCTGCGCCGCTACGGCCGCGACGGCCGCGGCGCCCCGCTCTTCCTCCAGTCCTTCGAGCCCTCCAGCCTCCAGCGGCTCTCCCGGCTGGTCTCCGCCCCGCGCGTGGTCCTCCTCTCCGCGGCGAACACCCGCCCGTGGGACTTCGAACTGGCCGGGGACCCCCGTACGGTCGCCGATCTGGTCAAGCCCGAGGGGCTGGAGTGGATCGCCGGATTCGCCCAGGGCGTCGGGCCGACCATGGACCTGATCCTGCCGCGCGACGCCGCGGGCAAGCTCGGCGCCCCGACCACGCTGGTCAAGGACGCCCACGCGAAGGGACTGATCCTGCACCCCTACACCGCGCGCAACGAGAACGGCTTCCTGCCGGCCGAGTACCGCAGGGGCACCGACCCGGCGGCGTACGGAGACGCCTTCGGCGCCTTCAAGGCGTATTTCGAACAGGGGATCGACGGCATCTTCACCGACCAGGCCGACACAGGGCTCCTCGCGGCGCAGGCATTCCGTCCCGGCCGGGGCGTCAACCCGTAGCCGCGGCTTCTCGTACGAGTGGGCCGCGCCCGGCGGGGAAACCGCCCGGCGCGGCCTGCGCGTCCCGCCCGGCATGGACCTGCTGAAGGCTGACCTCTACTGGAAGCTCCGCCCGCTGCTCTCCGCCGAGGCGTCGGCGGAGGCCGCGGGCACCGGCGTGGACGCCGCCGACCTCGAACAAGCCGTCTGGGTCAGGCTGCTGGAAGACCACCGCATGCCCGCGGACCCCGCCGGCTGGCTGCGCAGGGCGGTGCGTTCGGAGGCCCGCGGGGCGCGCCGCCGGGCCCGGCGCGAGGTGCCGTACGGCGGCCCCCCGGCCGGATCCGGCGCGGAGGCCGGGGGCGGTACCAGTACGGGCGCCGAACCGGAAGACGCCCTCCTGCACGGCGAGGAGAACCGGGCCCTGCGATCGGCGGTCGCCCGATTGCCCGGGCGGTGTCCGGAGCTCATGAGGGCACTTCTTTCGCCCAGGGACCTCACCTACCGTGAAATCGCAGGAGAGTTGGGTATCTCACAAGGAAGTTTGGGGCCCGTCCGTTCCCGTTGCCTGGGATGTCTGCGCAGAATGCTGGCCGTAGAGGTTGCGGCTCCCGCCCTGCGGGGAATGGAGCGGTAGACCAAAAGGCCACCAGGTGAGCGGGAGGCATGCGCACATGGGCATGAGCGTGACGATTTCGGCGGCAGCCGCCGAGGATGCCGAGCAGATCATCAAACTGCAGTATCTGGCGTTCCAGAGCGAGGCCGAGCTGTACGGCAACTACCGCATCCAGCCGCTCACCCAGTCCCTGGACTCCCTCAAGGCGGAGCTCGCGGCGGACACCGTACTGGTGGCCCGGCTCGGCGACGAGATCGTCGGGGCCGTGCGCGGCAACGTCGACGACGAGGGCACCGGCAAGATCGCCAAGCTCTGCGTCCACCCGCGGCTCCAGGGTCACGGACTCGGCGCGCGGCTGCTGCGCGCGGTCGAGGAGGCCCTCGCGGGCCACGACGGGACCGCCCGCTTCCGGCTGCTCACCGGCCACAAGAGCGAATCGAACCTGCGGCTCTACCGCAAGGCCGGCTACACGCAGGTCGGCGGCCGCACCGCGTCCGACGGCGTCCGCCTGGTGATCCTGGAGAAGGAGGCCAAGGAGGCCACCGACTTCGCGGTCAGCGCCTAACGCCTAACGCCTGGCGCGCAGCCAGAGCATCCCGGTGATCGGCAGGATCACCGGGATGAACAGGTAGCCCCTCCCGAAGTCCGACCACACGGTCGCGTCGGGGAAGGCCTCGGGCCGCACCAGGGTCCAAGTGCCCACGACGAGTACGCCGGTCAGCTCGGCGGCGCAGCAGATCCGCGCCGCCTTGCGGGCCGTCTCCCCGCCGCGCACCAGCGAGTACGTGATGAACACGTAGACCGCGGCGGCCGCGGCGGACAGCGAGTAGGCCAGCGGCGCCCGGTCGAACTCGGTGGAGATCTGGTAGATCGAGCGCGAGACCGCGCCGACGGTGATCACTCCGTAGAGCCAGACCAGCAGCACCCCCGGCCCGGTGACCAGGCGCCCGCGTCCGGCGGCGGGCATCGTGGATCCCGTATCCGTGTCCGTACCCTTGTCCGTGTCAGGCACCGGCGTTTCCCCAGATGTCGTAGAGCCGCACTTCGAGCACGGCCAGGACGACCGCGCCCGCGGCCACCGTCACCGAGCCCCACTTCGTCCGCTCGCTCAGCGAGAGCATCGCGGCGGCCGGGATGGTGGCGAAGGCGCCCACCAAGTAGGCGACGAAGAGCACCGTGCCCTGCTCCGGCTTCTCGCCGCGGGCGAGCTGGACCAGGCCGACCACCAGCTGCGCGAGGACCAGTACGGTCACCACGGCCATCCCGACGAAGTGCCAGTCCTTGGTCGGCTGGTCCCGCCAGGTGGCGTGGCCGCACCAGGCGGCGAGGGCGAGTGCGGCCACGCCGATGGCGACCGTCAGGGCGTCGAGCATGCAGCGAGGGTATTACGGGCCGAAAGACCCGATGCGCCCGCCCCCGCTCCGGGCTTTCCTGGAAGACATGAAGGTGATCGGACCTGACGGATGCCGTCCGGGATGTGGCCGCATCGCGTCCGCTATTCGGACAGCCTTGATCGGTGGCCGGGATCGTCTGGTTTACTGGAGCCCATGACCACGACGAGCAGCCGCACCCTTGCGACCGAGGCGACGATGACGCCCGGTGCTCGTTGTATGTGTCGAATGCGCGCCTTCTGAGGGCCCCCTTCCCGCAGTCTCGCGCCCCGAAGCGAGACCGGCCGAGCCTCCTCCGCATTCCACGCCCCGCGTGAACCCGGACCGCTCCTGCCCCGTATGCGCCGGAACCACCGTTTTCCGACGGTTCGCGCCGCATGCGTCCCCAGATGTTTGCCCCGTGCCCGGCACCCGCTGCGCCGTGCACTCGACAGCGACGGAAATCCTGTGATCACCACATCGGGCCTCACGAAGGTCTACCAGTCCCGTGGCCGCGAGGTCACCGCCCTGGACGGCGTCGACCTGCACGTCCGCCAGGGCGAGGTCTACGGAGTCATCGGCCAGAGCGGCGCCGGCAAGTCCTCCCTGATCCGCTGCGTGAACCTGCTGGAGCGCCCCACCACCGGCAGCGTGAGCGTCGACGGAGTCGACCTCACCGCCCTCGCCGGCCGCGGCCGGCGCGCCGGCAAGGAGCTCCGCGAGGCCCGCAGCCGCATCGGCATGGTCTTCCAGCACTTCAACCTGCTGTCCTCGCGCACCGTGCAGGGCAACATCGAGCTGCCTCTGGAGATCCTCGGCATCTCCGGCCGCGAGCGTTCCCGCAAGGCCGCCGAACTCCTCGACCTCGTCGGCCTCACCGACAAGGCCAAGTCCTACCCCGGCCAGCTCTCCGGCGGCCAGAAGCAGCGCGTCGGCATCGCCCGCGCCCTGGCCGGCGACCCCAAGGTGCTGCTCTCCGACGAAGCCACCAGCGCCCTGGACCCCGAGACCACCCGGCAGATCCTGCAGCTGCTGCGCGACCTCAACCGCCAGCTCGGCCTGACCGTCCTGCTCATCACGCACGAGATGGACGTGGTCAAGTCCGTCTGCGACTCGGCCGCCCTGATGAAGCAGGGCCGGATCGTCGAGTCCGGCACCGTCAGCGAGCTGCTGGCCACCCCAGGCTCCGAGCTCGCCCACGAACTCTTCCCGCTCACCGGGTCCGCGACCACCGAGGAGCACACGGTCATCGACGTCACCTTCCACGGCGAGACCGCCACCCGGCCGGTCATCTCCCAGCTGGCCCGCACCTACAACATCGACATATCGATCCTCGGCGCCGCGATGGACACCGTCGCGGGCCGTCAGATCGGCCGCATGCGCATCGAACTGCCCGGCCGCTACGAGGACAACGTCGTGCCCGTCGGATTCCTGCGCGAGCAGGGCCTTCAGGTGGACGTCGTGGAAGCCGACACCGGCGCCGACCCCGTGACCGGCACGGACGTGGACGGCGAGCTCGCCGCGCTCCTCGGGGACGGTGCGAAGTGACCTGGTCCGAAATGCAGCCGCTGCTCACGCAGGGCACCTTCGACACCCTCTACATGGTGCTGTGGTCCACCCTGGTCACGGTCCTCGGCGGGCTGCCCATCGGCATCCTGCTGGTCCTCACCGACAAGGGCGGCCTGCTCCAGAACCGCACGGTCAACAAGGTCCTCGGCGTGATCGTGAACATCGGCCGCTCGCTGCCCTTCATCATCCTCCTGATCTTCCTGATCCCGCTCACCACGGCGATCGTCGGCACCTTCATCGGCCCCACCGCCATGATCGTGCCGCTCGCCATCGGCGCCGTCCCCTTCTTCGCCCGGCTCGTCGAGACCGCCGTCCGCGAGGTGGACCACGGGCTGATCGAAGCCGTCGAGTCCATGGGCGGCGGCATCCCGACCCTGGTCGGCAAGGTGCTCCTCCCGCAGTCCCTGCCCTCCCTGATCGCGGCCGTCACCACCACCGTGATCACCCTGATCGGCTACTCCGCCATGGCCGGCGCGGTCGGCGGCGAAGGCCTCGGCTCCAAGGCCATCACCTACGGCTTCCAGCGCTTCGAGACCGGCTTCATGGTCGCGACCGTCGTCGTCCTGGTCGTGCTCGTCACGGTGATCCAGCTCATCGGCGACGGCGTGGTACGCCTCCTCGCGCGCCGGGGTCGGACAGCCTGATCCGGGCCCGAGCCGGACATTTCAAACTTCCTTTCCGAGAAAGCCCGCACTTGTCGTGCTTGGGCCGCCACCCGCAAGAGCAAGAAGCAAGAAAGGCACTCTTCGTGCGTAAGAACATCAACTTCACCGCCCTCGCCGCCACCGCCGCCGCGCTCACCCTCTCCCTGAGCGCCTGCGGCAGCTCCTCGGACCCGTCGTCCAAGGCCGACGGAGGCAAGACCGACGAGAGCAAGCCGCTCGTCATCGCGGCCTCCCCGACCCCGCACGCCGACATCCTGAAGTTCGTGAAGGACAACCTGGCGGCGAAGGACGGCCTGAAGCTGGAGGTGAAGGAGTTCACGGACTACGTCCTGCCGAACACCGCCACCCAGCAGGGCCAGGTCGACGCCAACTACTTCCAGCACGTTCCGTACCTCGACGACTTCAACAAGAAGAACGGCACCGACATCGTGCCCGTCGTGAACGTGCACCTGGAGCCGCTCGGCCTCTACTCCAAGAAGGTCAAGGGCCTCGGCGACATCAAGGCCGGCCAGACCATCGCCGTCCCCAACGACCCCACCAACGAGGGCCGCGCGCTCCAGCTGCTCGCCTCGAACAAGCTCATCACCCTCAAGGAGGGTGTCGGCACCGGCGCCAAGCTGTCCGACATCACCGACAAGAAGGGCCTGGAGTTCAAGGAGCTGGAGGCCGCCACGGTCCCGCGCGCCCTCAACGACGTGGACGCCGCCGTCATCAACGGCAACTACGCCATCGAGGCCAAGCTCGTCCCGGCCAAGGACGCGCTCGTCCTGGAGAAGGCCGAGGGCAACCCCTACGCCAACATCCTCGCCGTCAAGAACGGCAAGCAGGACGACCCGCGGATCCAGAAGCTCGCGAAGCTCCTGAACTCCGACGAGGTCAAGAAGTTCATCGAGGACAAGTACCAGGGCTCGGTCATCCCGGCCTTCGGCAAGCCCGCCTCCTGACCCCGCGGCTTGATCCACCCGGCCCGACCGGCCCGATCCGGCCGGGCCGACCGGCCCCGTACACCCCACCGGTGTACGGGGCCCCGCGGTGCCCGCTTCCGGGCAGCCCGGCCCTGCACATCCCCGGGCCGATACTGCATGCTGTGGCCTACGACCCGCACGAACGGTTCCGCACGAACGGTCCGCCGCCCCCGGTCGCAACGCACCACGGTCGCACCACGGTCTCAGGCATGGAGCTGCGCATGACTACCACCTTCCCGGACGTCACCATCAGCACGGACCGGCTGGTGCTGCGCCCCTTCGAGGAAGAGGACGCCACCGCGCTCACCGAGATGATGAACGACGAGCAGGTCACCGCCTGGACCTCGGTCCCGCACCCCTACACCCGCGCCGACGCCGTCACCTGGGCCACCCGGACCGCGCACGCCGAGCGCACCGAGGGCCGCGGCATCGTCTTCGCCGTCACCGAGTTCCTCACCCAGCGCCTCGTCGGCATCGTCCACCTCCAGGGCACCAACTGGCTCACCCGCGCCACCGAAGTCGGCTACGTCACCGCCCCCTGGGCCCGCGGCGAGGGCTACGCCAGCGAATCCGTCGGCGCCGTGGCCCGCTGGCTCTTCCGCGAGCAGCGCTTCGAACGCCTCGAACTGCGCACCGCGGCCGACAACACCGCTTCCCAGCAGGTGGCCCAGAAGATCGGCTGCGTCAGCGAGGGCGTCCTGCGCAGCGCCTGCATAGTGCGCGCCCAGAACCCCGACGGCTCCTGGAGCGACACCCGCAGCGACCTCATCGTCTGGGGCCTGGTCCCCGAGGACCTCGACGACGAGGCCGACGGCTACGCGGACGGCTACGCGAGCGGTTACGGGGACGGCTACTCCAGCGGCTACGACGGGTACGAGACCCGCCCGTCCGACGCGAACGGCTACGCGGTCCCGTCCGACTGGAACTGACCCGATGACCAGGTAGTCTCACCGTGCCCGACCCCCTCCGGCGAAGCTCCGCCCCCACACCAGGAGACTGACGACGATGGCCGACCGGGTCACGGTGATCGGCTGGGACGGCTCCCCCTTGACCGCGGCCGCCCGGTCCGCGCTCTCCGCCGCCACCCTCGTGGCCGGCGCCGCCCACCACCTCGCACTCCCCGAAGTACCGCCCGCCGCTGAGCGCATCCGCCTCGGCAGCGTGGGCCTCGCGGCCGGCCGGATCGCCGGCCACCGCGGCACCGCCGTCGTCCTCGCCGACGGGGACCCCGGCTTCTTCGGCGTCGTACGCGCCCTGCGCGCCCCGGAACACGGTCTGGAAGTCGAAGTGGTACCGGCCGTCTCCGCCGTAGCCGCCGCCTTCGCCCGCGCCGGCATGCCCTGGGACGACGCCCAGGTCGTCGTCGCCCACAGCCGCACCCTGCGCCGCGCCGTCAACGTCTGCCGGGCCCACCCCAAGGTCGCCGTCATCACCTCGCCGGGCGCCGGCCCCGCCGAACTCGCGCTGCTCCTCGAAGGCGTCCACCGCACCTTCGTCATCTGCGAGGAACTGGGCACCGACAAGGAGCAGGTCACCGTCCTCACCTCCGACAAGGCGGCCGACCACAGCTGGCGCGACCCCAACGTGGTCATCGTCATCGGCGGCCAGCCCGCCGCCTCCGACCCCGCCTGGCTCCTCGGCCAGAGCGCCGCCCAGAGCGCCGGCCGCGGCTGGGCCCGCCCGCAGATCGACGTGGGAGAAGGGGAGTCGGCGCAACTGCGCGCCGCCCAGCTGGCCCGGCTCGGCCCGCGCACCGGCGACCTCGTCTGGGACATCGGCTCCGGCTCCGGAGCCCTCGCCGTCGACGCGGCCGCCCTCGGCGCCGCCGTCATCGCGGTCGACGCCGACCGGCACGCCTGCGAACGCGCCGTCACCGCCGCCCGCGCCCGGGGCGTTCAGCTCCAAGTCGTCACCGGCCGCGCCCCGCACGTACTGGAGACCCTGCCCGAGCCCGACGTCGTCCGCGTCGGCGGCGGCGGACCCGAGGTCGTCGCCGCCGTGGCCGACCGCCGTCCCGAACGGATCGTCAGCCACGCCTCCACCCGCGACGAGGCGGAGGCCATCGGCCGCGTCCTGACCGAGGGCGGGTACGCCGTCGAGTGCGCGCTCCTCCAGTCCGTCGGCCTGGACACGCGGACCTGGACCGAACAGCAGCGTTCCGTGGTGTTCCTGCTGTCCGCCGAACGCCTCGTCAACCGCTCGCCACAGCACTAGCCACAAGCCCGGGGTAGGCTGGCCGACCGTCGCACCGCCCGGACGTTTCGGGCACGCGGCACCGACTCGACTCGGGACGTGGCGTAGTCCACAGAGGACCGTGGCGGTTATGGCCGCCGCGGTGGCGAACGGGCACGACAATACTTACTGGTTGTCGTGCAAGCGCGCGTGAGGCGAATCGGTCTGACGGCGATCGGGCACGGCAACTCCGCTCGGCGGCTTCGTGGGCGCCGAGCGATCGAAGAGGCAACACCGATGGGCGAGGGGTAAGCATGACTGACACCGGCCAGGTTCCGGGCGAGGGTCTCCCGGACAGCACGGGCATGGTGGATCAGCAGGGCCTCCCCGCCCCGGTTCCCGTGCCGCCGTCCCCCGCTACCGGGGGCTACGCCTTCCAGGACCTCGTGGACGACCCCGCCGAGCCGGAGGACGAGGAGCTGCTGCTGATGCCGAGCAGCCAGGGCGCGTGGAGCGACCCGCAGGTCGTCCCGCCGGTGCCTGCCTTCCCCGAGCCCGCCGCTTACGGGGACGGCCCGTACGCCGAGTACCCGCAGCAGGCCCCCGCATACCCGCAGCCGGTCACCGGGTACCCGCAGCCGGTCGCCGAGGCGCCGCACGGCTTCGAGCCCGCCGGCTACCCGCAGCCCTCTTTCGCGGACCCTTCCTTCGCCGAGCCGTCCTTCCCCGACCCCGCGTCCTACGGTGCGGGCGCCCACGAGGCGGGCGGCCGGGACTCCGGCGCGCTGGACCTCGGCGCTTTGGCGGCCCCCCCGGCCCCTGCCCCGGTGATCCCCGCCGCCCCGGCCCCGATGCGGCGGCCGCTGCACATGGGCCCGCCCGTGCCCGAGGCCACCGGGGGAGTCGTACGCTCCCTCGCGGACCGGGGTCCGGCCGCGACGCCGGCGCCCGCGCAGGCTCCCGTGCTGTCCGCGCTGAGCACCCCCGCGCAGCCGGTCCCCGTGCGACAGCCCGGTCCGCCGACCACCGGACCCGAATACCTGGACGCCCCGCGCGCCGAGGCCGCCCCGCAGTCGGTCGAGATCCCGGTGCAGGCCGGGGCCCCGTGGGCGGTGGAGCCGGTTCCCGAGCAGCCGGCCGCGGCCCCCGCCGAGGCCGAGCCGGTCGCCGTGACCGAGCCCGGAGCCGAGCCGGCCGCGGCTCCCGAGCCGGAGCC
>NZ_JAGGOW010000118.1 GCF_018614135.1 Streptomyces sp. ISL-66 | reverse complement strand
GCAGCCGGTGATGATCCACCAGGCGGGCCGCGCCGCCGCCACGAAATCGGCGGCGGACCCGACCGCGGACGCGGTTCCCGGGCCGCTCCCGCCCGCCAGCCCGGCGGCCAGGACCGCGCCGACGACCGCCACGCCCAGCGTCCCGCCGGTCTGCCGGCTGGTGGAGGCCACCGCCGAGGCCACGCCCGCCTGCGCGCGCGGCATCCCGGCGACGGCGGTATCGGTGATCGGCGCGTTCACCATGCCGAAGCCGAGCCCGAAGAGCACGTACCCGCAGAACAGCACCGGCGTCGAGCTCTCGGCCGAGAACGCGGCGAACAGCAGCCCGCTCGCGGACATCGCCACCCCCGCGACGGCCAGCGGCAGCCGGGGCCCCCGGGAGCCGACCAGCCGCCCCGACAGCGGAGCGCACAGGCCGGTCAGTGCCGCCATCGGCAGCATGTAGAGGCCGGCGTCCAGGGCGTCGAGGTCGCGGGCTTCCTGGAGGTAGAGGGTGTTCAGGAACAGGAACCCGGAGAGCGCGGCGAAGGCGCTGACCGCGATCACCGTGGCCCCGCCGAAGGGGGCGCTGCGGAAGAACCGCGGGTCGATCAGGGGCTCCGCCCGCCGCCGCTCGTACACCAGCAGTCCGGCCAGGCAGGCGGCGGCGAGCGCCGCGCAGCCGAGGATCAGCGGGGAGTGCCAGCCGGCGGCCGGGGCTTCGATGATCCCGTACGTGACGGAGCCGAGCAGTCCCATGACCAGCAGCTGCCCGACCGGATCGGGGCGGCGCGGGTGCTCGGCCCGCGACTCGGGGACGTAGCGCAGGGTCAGGGCGAGGGCCAGCAGTCCGACGGGGAGGTTGATCCAGAAGATGGACCGCCAGCCGACGGAGTCCACGAGCAGGCCGCCGATCAGGGGACCCGCGGCCATGGAGACGCCGACGACCCCGCCCCAGGCGCCGATGGCGCGGGCGCGCTCGCGAGGGTCGGTGAAGGTGTTGGTGATGATCGACATGGCGACCGGGTTGAGCATCGAGCCGCCGACCGCCTGGAGCATCCGGAAGCCGATCAGCCAGCCCAGGCCCGGCGCGAGCGAGCAGAGCACCGAGCCGGCGGTGAAGAGGACGAGGCCGACGGTGAAGACCTTGCGGCGCCCGATGCGGTCCGCGGTGGAGCCGGCCAGCATCAGGAGGGCGGCCAGGACCAGCGTGTACGCGTCGATCGTCCACTGCATGCCGGCCACGGAGGCGTCCAGGTCGCGGCGCATGGACGGGAGGGCGACGTTCAGGACCGTGTTGTCCAGACTGACGATCAGCAGGCTCATGCAGCAGATCGCCAGGACCAGCAAGCGTCTCCTGGGGCTCATGTCGCGCATGATGACGATAGTACGCCTAACTAAAGAAATGTGACCCGCGGCGCGACTGCGCGACAATGGTGGGATGACCACGCTCCCTCCGCCTCTCGCGATCGGCCCCTACACCGTGCAGCCCCCGGTGGTGCTCGCGCCGATGGCAGGCATCACCAATGCCCCGTTCCGTACCCTGTGCCGCGAGTTCTCGGGCGGCAAGGGGCTGTTCGTGAGCGAGATGATCACGACCCGGGCCCTGGTCGAGCGCAACGAGAAGACCATGCAGCTGATCCACTTCGACGAGGCCGAGAAGCCCCGCTCGATCCAGCTGTACGGGGTAGATCCCGCGACGGTCGGCAAGGCCGTCCGCATGATCGTCGACGAGGACCGCGCCGACCACATCGACCTCAACTTCGGCTGCCCGGTCCCCAAGGTCACCCGCAAGGGCGGCGGCTCGGCCCTCCCGTACAAGCGCAACCTGCTGCGCGCCATCCTGCGCGAGGCGGTCGCCGGAGCCGGCGACCTCCCCGTCACGATGAAGATGCGCAAGGGCATCAACGACGAGCACCTCACCTACCTCGACGCCGGCCGGATCGCCGTCGAGGAAGGCGTCACCGCCATAGCCCTGCACGGCCGCACCACCGCCCAGCACTACGGCGGCACCGCCGACTGGGAGGCCATCGCGCGGCTCAAGGAGCACGTGCCGGAGATCCCCGTGCTCGGCAACGGCGACATCTGGTGCGCCGAGGACGCGCTGCGCATGGTCCGCGAGACCGGCTGCGACGGCGTGGTCGTGGGGCGCGGCTGCCTGGGGCGGCCGTGGCTGTTCAACGACCTGGTCGCGGCCTTCGAGGGACGGCCCGAGGACTTCCACAAGCCCACGCTGCGCGAGGTCGCCCGTACGATGCTGCGCCATGCCGAACTGCTGGGGGAGTGGATCGGCGACGAGGCGCGCGGGGTGATCGACTTCCGTAAGCACGTGGCCTGGTACACCAAGGGCTTCTCGGTGGGTTCGGAGATGCGGCAGAAGCTCGCCGTGACCTCCTCCCTGGCCGAACTGGATGCTCATCTGAGCGAGCTCGACTTGGACCAGCCGTGGCCGGTGAGCGCGGACGGTCCGCGCGGCCGGACGTCCGGAAACAACCGGGTTGTCCTGCCCGAGGGCTGGTTGAAGGATCCTTACGACTGCGCGGGCGTGGGTGAGGAAGCCGAACTGGACACGTCCGGAGGCTGAGAAGGCGATGGCAAAACGTGCCATCACTAGCGTGACATACGCCACGCATGGGTGAGGTTTCGCTCAGATGAGCGGATTGGTCACGGGTAAGACTTTCAAAGGGTGGCACTGGGTGCCACCCTTTGAGCGTTCAACTCTTGAACGCAAATGTATCGATGATCGCTCATCCGAGCGTCGACAGGCCTCTCTGAGCCCCTCACTCTTCGAGAGGTGAAGACTCTTCGTATGTTTTGGCTACCCGTCAGTTACATTCGATCTGCTGGCGCGTCGGTAGTTACGGCCACATGACGACCAAGTGGACGTACCCATAAGCCTTCGATCTGGGTATGTTCCTGGCCGTCAGGGCAGCCACCGAGCCTCGAGGAGTCGAGACCCGTGTCGGAAAACAAAGATCAGAAGTTCGTCTACGACTTCACCGAGGGCAACCGCGACCTCAAGGACCTTCTCGGCGGCAAGGGTGCCAACCTCGCCGAGATGACCAACCTGGGTCTGCCGGTCCCTCCCGGCTTCACCATCACCACCGAGGCCTGCAAGGTCTACCTCGACAGCGGCGAGGCCCCGGCCGCGCTGCGCGAAGAGGTCAGCGCGCACCTCGACGCCCTCGAGGCGAAGATGGGCAAGAAGCTCGGCCAGTCGGACGACCCGCTGCTGGTCTCCGTGCGCTCCGGCGCGAAGTTCTCGATGCCCGGCATGATGGACACGGTCCTCAACATCGGTCTCTCCGATGCGTCCGTGACCGGCCTCGCCACCCAGGCCGGTGACGCGCGCTTCGCGTGGGACTCGTACCGCCGCCTCATCCAGATGTTCGGCAAGACCGTGCTCGGCGTGGACGGCGAGCTCTTCGAGGACGCCCTCGACGGGGCCAAGGCCGCCAAGAAGGTCACCGTCGACACCGACCTCGACGCCGCCGACCTCAAGAAGCTCGTCACGCGCTTCAAGAAGATCGTCGCGAAGGAGGCCGGCCGCGAGTTCCCGCAGGACGCCCGCGAGCAGATGGACCTCGCCGTCGAAGCGGTCTTCAACTCCTGGAACACCGACCGCGCCAAGCTCTACCGCCGCCAGGAGCGCATCCCCAGCGACCTGGGCACCGCCGTCAACATCTGTTCCATGGTGTTCGGCAACCTCGGTCCCGACTCGGGCACCGGCGTCGCCTTCACCCGCGACCCGGCCAGCGGCCACGCGGGCGTCTACGGCGACTACCTCCAGAACGCCCAGGGCGAGGACGTGGTGGCGGGCATCCGCAACACCGTCCCGCTGGCGGACCTGGAGACGATCGACAAGGCCTCGTACGACCAGCTCATGACGATCATGACGACGCTGGAGAACCACTACAAGGATCTCTGCGACATCGAGTTCACCATCGAGCGCGGCCAGCTGTGGATGCTGCAGACCCGCGTCGGCAAGCGCACCGCCGGCGCCGCCTTCCGCATCGCCACGCAGCTCGTCGACCAGGGCCTCATCGACGAGGCCGAGGCCCTCCAGCGCGTCAACGGCGCCCAGCTCGCGCAGCTGATGTTCCCGCGCTTCGACGAGGACGCCAAGACCACGCTGCTCGGCCGCGGCATCGCCGCCTCCCCGGGCGCGGCCGTCGGCAAGGCCGTCTTCGACTCCTACACGGCCGTCAAGTGGTCCCGCTCCGGCGAGAAGGTCATCCTGATCCGCCGCGAGACCAACCCCGACGACCTGGACGGCATGATCGCCTCCGAGGGCATCCTGACCTCGCGCGGCGGCAAGACCTCGCACGCCGCCGTCGTCGCCCGCGGCATGGGCAAGACCTGCGTCTGCGGCGCCGAGGACCTCGAGGTCGACACCAAGCGCCGCCGCATGACGGTCGGCGGAACGGTCGTCGAAGAGGGCGACGTCGTCTCCATCGACGGCTCCACGGGCAAGGTCTACCTCGGCGAGGTACCCGTAGTACCGTCCCCGGTCGTCGAGTACTTCGAGGGCCGCATGCACGCCGGCGCCGACGACGCCGACGAGCTCGTCGCCGCCGTGCACCGGATCATGGCCTACGCCGACCGCGTGCGCCGCCTGCGCGTGCGCGCCAACGCCGACAACGCCGAGGACGCGCTGCGCGCCCGCCGCTTCGGCGCCCAGGGCATCGGCCTGTGCCGCACCGAGCACATGTTCCTCGGCGAGCGCCGCGAGCTGGTGGAGCACCTGATCCTCGCGGACACCGACAAGGAGCGCGAGGCGGCACTCAGCGCCCTCCTGCCGCTGCAGAAGAAGGACTTCGTCGAGCTGTTCGAGGCGATGGACGGCCTGCCCGTCACCGTCCGCCTGCTGGACCCGCCGCTGCACGAGTTCCTGCCCGACATCACCGAGCTGTCGGTGCGCGTCGCCCTCGCCGAGTCCCGCAAGGACGCCAACGAGAACGACCTGCGCCTGCTCCAGGCCGTGCACAAGCTGCACGAGCAGAACCCGATGCTGGGTCTGCGCGGGGTCCGTCTCGGCCTGGTCATCCCCGGCCTGTTCGCCATGCAGGTCCGGGCGATCGCCGAGGCCGCGGCCGAGCGCAAGAACGCCAAGGGCGACCCGCGCCCCGAGATCATGGTCCCGCTCGTGGGCACCGTCCAGGAGCTGGAGATCGTCCGCGAGGAGGCCGACCGGGTCATCGCCGAGGTGGAGGCCGCCACCGGCACCAGCCTCAAGCTGACCATCGGCACCATGATCGAGCTGCCGCGCGCCGCGCTGACCGCCGGCCAGATCGCCGAGGCCGCGCAGTTCTTCTCCTTCGGCACGAACGACCTGACCCAGACGGTGTGGGGCTTCTCCCGCGACGACGTCGAGGCCAGCTTCTTCACCGCGTACCTGGAGAAGGGCATCTTCGGGGTCTCGCCGTTCGAGACCATCGACCGCGAAGGCGTCGGCTCGCTGGTCCGCAGCGCCGTCCAGGCCGGCCGGGCCACCCGTCCCGACCTCAAGCTCGGCGTCTGCGGAGAGCACGGCGGGGACCCCGAGTCCGTCCACTTCTTCCACGAGGTCGGCCTCGACTACGTCTCCTGCTCGCCGTTCCGGATTCCGGTCGCGCGCCTGGAGGCCGGCCGTGCCGCCGCCGAGTCGAAGGGCAGCGACAGCCGCTGACCGCCCGCCGGCCCCGACACGGGGGCCCATGAGACCGCGCCTGCCCGGGTTCCCTGACGCCCTGGGCAGGCGCGTCCATTTCCCGGCTGTTCCCGCCCGGGCCGTTCCCGCCCCGGCCTCCGCCGTTCCCTGCGCGGAGAAATCGTTCAATGTTGTTCCAATGGTCTTAACGGCAACAGGCGGTGGACGGATCCCCACCCGTCCACCGCCTGCCGCCTATCCGCCGGACACGTCGGCGCTTCCCGGTGCGACCGACCGCCAGGCCCCGCAAAGCCCCCCACGGCCTTCGCGGAGCGTTTCGGTCGCGCCGGAGTGTGCCCGGCGGAGTACAGGATTTCGGTTGTCACGCCCCCGCCGAAAGGGGTTTCAACTGTGGCTGAAAGGCCATGGTGACCACGTGTGACGGCGTGCATACTCGTGGGGCGGGGCGATTGCGGTTGCACAGGTGGGGGTTCGGTGCTGCGTATCCATTTCACTGGAGTGGACCTGGCACGCTTAAGGATGGCAGGACGTCCGGATGCGTTGTGGGAAACAATATTGAGTTTTCACCGTCTGAGAGACCGGCGAGATACCCGGCTCTTCGGTGAATGGCGCACGGAAACCCGGAGCAGGCTGAATGGTGAGACGCGACTTCTCGGTGCGCTGATACCGAGTCGCGGTTATTTCCCCGATTTCCTCACCCCCGTCGAGGGGCGGTACGGATGGGACGTCGGGCTGGACGCCTTGCGCGCGATCCGTCCCGAGCGGATGCGCCGCGAGCTGATGCTGCTCGGCCAGGGCGCGGGGACCGGCTCCGGGATGGCGGCGGCCTTCGGGATGCCCGCATCCGCGGGCGGGACCGTCGACGGCCTCGTGCCGAGGCGGCTGCGGGACTTCATGGAGGACGCCACCACGCACCTGCCCCGGCTCCTCGGTGAACTGCGGGGCTACCACCGGGCGGCCGTGGAGCCGTACTGGAGCCACATCCAGGCCCAGATCGAGGCCGAGCGGGCCGCACGCGGCCGGGCGCTGCTCGACGGCGGAGCGGACGAGCTGCTCGCCTCGCTGCCGCCGATGCTGCGCTGGCGGGCCCCGGTGCTGGAGTGCGACTACCCGGTGGACCGGGACGTACGGCTACGGGGGCGCGGGCTGCTGCTCCAGCCGTCCTTCTTCTGCCGGCGCACGGCGGTGACCCTGCACGATCCGGAGCTGCCGCCGGTGCTGGTCTACCCGGCGGCCGCGGAGCTGGCCTCGGCGCAGCCCGGCGGCGAGGCGGCCCGCCCGGCGGAAGAGCAGCGCCGCTACCGCCAGCGCAACCTGGGCAAGCTGGTCGGGCACACCCGCTCGGTGGTGCTCCAGGCGATCGGCGACGGGGCCACCACGAGCGAGCTGGCCCGGCGCGCAGGGGTCTCGCTGGCCTCCGCGAGCCAGCACGCCGGTGTCATGCGGGAGGCCGGACTGGTCACCACGCTGCGCCGGGGCAACGCCGTTCTGCACACGGTGACTCCGCTCGGAGCCGCGCTGCTCAAGGGCGGGGCGGTGGCCTCGTGAGGTGACGTCAATTCCCCGTGACGAGGGGATCGACCGGGGCGGGGGGTCATTGGCCGAGGAGGGATTCGGAATATCGGGACGCCTTTGGGGAACTCCTCGTGACGGAACGCATACGCGCCGTCGCATTGCGCGCACCTGTTCGAAGAAGTGGTCGGTCCCGGCGGGATACGGCTCCGGCGGAGACGCATTGCGGGACTTTCAGCCCTGGGGAGGGACCGGATGGGGGAGGATGGTGGAGTCATGACCCACATCGCCGCCGAAGCGGACATCTCGGGCCGCGGCGACCTCGATGTCGTGCTGCGCCGCTTCTACACGGCTGCCTTCGCCGATCCCGGGATCGGACCGTTCTTCACCGAGATCGCCGGCACCGACCTCGGCGCGCACCTGCCCAGGATCACCGACTTCTGGGAGCGGGCCCTGTTCCGCACCGCCGACTACCGGCGCAACGCCTTCGCCCCGCACGCCGCCCTCCACTCGGCCCGCGAGCTGACCGCCGAGGACTTCGGCCGCTGGGTGCAGTTGTGGCGCGCCACGATCGACGGACTGCACCGGGGGCCGAACGCGGAGCGCGCCAAGGCGACGGGCGAGCGGATCGCGCTGACCCTGCACAAGCGGCTGCACGGCGTGGAGGCCTCGCTGGAGAGCGAGGACGGGCTCGGCTTCGTCCCGCTGGCCGCCGTCAGGCTCCACTCCCTCGCCTGACGCGGACCCACCGCGCTCCGCCCGGCCGGGCCCGCGGGTCCGCGTGCGCCCGGCCGTCCGGGGCCGGGCTCCCGGCCCGGGGTCCTCAGGCCGAGGTCGCGGCGGTCCGCACGGGGAAGGTGCGGACCGCCACCTCGTCGTCGTCCAGGCAGCGCCCCGACTCCAGGTCGAAGCGCTGCTTGAGCAGCGGCGAGGCCACGAAGGCCCGCCCGGCCGCCGAGCCGACCAGCCCGCGCGAGAGCACGTGCGCCCCGGTGAAGGGGTCCTGGTTGCCGATGGCGTACGCGCGCCCCTTGCGGTCGACGAACACGGCGGCCTGGCTCCCGTCGGGCAGCAGGGCCGCGACCCCGCGCCCGGGAACCAGCGCGGACAGCTCACACACGGTCAGCCAGCCTTCCGCCACCTGCAGTTCGACGGTCATCGGGTACCTCCCAGGGATCCAACGGGCTCAAGGGTCAGGATGGTCAGGTCGGGCTTGACCTGGTCGCGCTCGGGGACGAACCTCACGGTCGGGTCGGGGGCGCCGGGCGCGTTGACGAAGGACACGAACCGGCGCATCCGCTCCGGGTCCTCCAGCGTTTCGGCCCACTCGTCGCGGTAGTGCGCCACGTGGTCCGCCATCAGCGACTCCAGCTCCGCGCACAGCCCGAGCGAGTCGTGCACGATCACGTCCCGCAGGTGGTCCAGGCCGCCCTCCAGCCGTTCCAGCCAGGTGGACGTGCGCTCCAGCCGGTCGGCGGTGCGGATGTAGAACATCAGGAACCGGTCGATGAGCCGGACCAGTTCGGCGTCGGACAGGTCCTGGGCCAGCAGGTCGGCGTGGCGCGGGGTGGCCCCGCCGTTGCCGCCGACGTAGAGGTTCCAGCCGCTCGCCGTCGCGATGACCCCGAAGTCCTTGCTCTGCGCCTCCGCGCACTCGCGGGCGCAGCCGGAGACCGCCGACTTCAGCTTGTGCGGGGCCCGCAGGCCCCGGTAGCGCAGCTCCAGGTCGATGGCCATGCGCACGGAGTCCTGGACCCCGTAGCGGCACCAGGTCTGGCCCACGCAGGACTTCACCGTCCGCAGGGCCTTGCCGTAGGCGTGCCCGGACTCGAATCCGGCGTCGACGAGCCGGGCCCAGATCCGTGGGAGCTGGTCCACGCTCGCGCCGAAGAGGTCGATGCGCTGGCCCCCGGTGATCTTCGTGTAGAGCCCGAAGTCGCGGGCCACCTCACCGATCACGATCAGCTTGTCGGGGGTGATCTCGCCGCCGGGGATGCGCGGGACCACCGAGTAGGAGCCGTTGCGCTGCATGTTCGCGAGGAAGTGGTCGTTGGTGTCCTGGAGGGCGGCCTGCTCCCGGTCCAGGACGTAGCCGCTCGCGCCGAGGGTGGCGGCGAGCGAGGCGATGACCGAGCCGAAGGCCGGCTTGCAGACCTCGCAGCCCTCGCCGCCCCGGGCGCTCTCGCGGCCGTGGCTGTCGAGGAGCTGCTCGTACGAGGTCACCCGAAGGGTGCGGACGATCTCGTAGAGCTCGGCCCGGGTGAAGGGGAAGCAGCCGCACAGTCCCTTGTCGGCGGCGGCCGGCAGGAGCTGGCCGATCACCTTGAGGCAGCTGCCGCAGCCCGTGCCCGCCTTGGTGCACTTCTTGACCTCGGGCAGGGTGGCGCAGGCGGTGATGGCCTTCTTGGTGACGTTGTGGCAGGAGCAGATCACCGCGGTGTCGGGGAGCGAGGCCGGGCCGAGGGCCACGGGCGCGCCGGCCCCGGCGGGCAGCACCAGCTGCTCGGGGGTGACGGGCGGGACGGAGCCGGTGAGGGGGCGCAGCAGGCCGTAGGAGTCGGCGTCGCCGACCAGGACGCCGCCGAGCAGGACGCCTTCGGCGGAGACGACCACCTTCTTGTAGACGCCGGAGCGGGAGTCGGAGTAGACGACGTCCAGGCTGCCCTCGGTGGCGCCGTGCGCGTCGCCGAAGGAGGCCACGTCCACGCCGAGCAGTTTGAGCTTGGTCGAGAGGTCGGCTCCGGTGAACTCCTTCTCGCGGCCCACCAGGTCCTCGGCGGCCGTCTCGGCCATCTCGTACCCGGGGGCGACCAGGCCGTAGACGCGGCCGTCGACGGCGAGCGCGCACTCGCCGATGGCGTAGACGTGCGGGTCGGAGGTGCGGCAGCGGGCGTCGACGGCGATGCCGCCGCGCTCGCCGACGCTCAGGCCGGACGCGCGGGCCAGCTGGTCGCGGGGGCGGACGCCGGCGGAGAAGACGACCAGGTCGGCCGGGACGGTGGAGCCGTCGGACAGCTTCATGCCGCTGACCGAGCCGTCCTCGCCGGTGACGACTTCCTGGGTGCCGACGCCGGTGTGGACGGTGAGACCCATGTTCTCGATGGTGCGCAGCAGGGCCGCGCCGCCGCCCTCGTCCACCTGGACGGGCATCAGGCGGGGCGCGAACTCCACGATCCGGGTCGTGAGTCCGAGGCCCTGGAGCGCGCCGGCGGCCTCCAGCCCGAGCAGTCCGCCGCCGACGACGGCGCCGGTGGTCCGGGTCTTGGCGTACTCCTCGATCGCGAGGAGGTCCTCGATGGTCCGGTAGACGAAACAGCCCGGGGCGTCCTTGCCGGGGACGGGCGGCACGAAGGGGTAGCTGCCGGTCGCGAGCACGAGCACGTCGTACGGGATCACGCGCCCCGAGCGGGAGGTGACGGTGCGGGCGTCCCGGTCGATGGTCTCGGCGGGGTCGTCGAGGTGGAGGGTGATCCCGTGCTCCGCCATGAAGGAGGCCGGGGTCATCGACAGGTCCTCGGGGGTGCTCCCGGAGAAGTACGAGGTCAGGTGCACCCGGTCGTAGGCGGGCCGGGGCTCTTCGCAGAGCACGGTGATCCGGTGCGTGGCGGTGGCGCCGAGCTCGGCGAGCGCCTCGAGGTAGCGCTGGCCGACCATGCCGTGGCCGATGAGCACGATCGCGGGGGTGGGCGTGGGCGTGGCTGCGGCCATGATCAGGAGCCTCCGTCGTCGGTGAGCAGGTGGTACACGTCGGTCGCGGTGTCGAGCGAGCAGTCGTCCTCCCAGCCCCGGGCGAGGGCGCCCACGCTGGAGAGTTCGCCGAGCAGGACCCCGCCGACGAGGCGGTCGCCGCGGACGACGACCTTGCGGTAGGTGCGGCGGGTGGCGTCGGTGAGGCGGACCACGTCGTCGCCGGGGAGCGGGGTGGTCTCGCCGAAGGCGGCGAGGTCGAGGGGCCGGTCGCCCCCGGCGGTGAGGGTGAGGCGGGTCAGGGCGCGGGTGCCGGTGTAGCCGCTCCCGGAGCCGGCGGTGATGCCGGGGCCGGTCCCGAGGAGCACCCCCGCGAGGGCGTCGGCCTGTTCCAGGGCGGGACCGGCCAGGCCGTAGACCCGGCCGGCGTGCTCGGCGCAGTCGCCGACGGCGTGGATGCGGGGGTCGCTGGTGCGGAGCCGGTCATCGACGATGACGCCGGTGCGGACGTCCAGGCCGGCGGCCTGGGCGAGGCCGATGCGGGGGCGTACGCCACAGGCGAGGACGACGAGGTCGGCGTCGAGGCGGTAGCCGTCGGCGAGCTCGACCCCCGTGACCCGGCGGTGCCCCGCGGGCGGTGCCGTAGGGGTCGTGGCCAGGCCGCGGACCCGGCATTCCGTGTGGATCTCGATGCCCATCGAGGTCAGGTGGGAGTGCAGCAGCGCCGAGGCTTCCGCGTCGAGTTGGCGTTCCATCAGGCGTTCGGCCTGCTGTGCCAGGACCACTTGGGCGCCGCGCTCGGCGAGGGCGCGGGCCGCCGAGACGCCGAGGAGGCCGCCGCCGATCACCACCGCGCGCACGCCGGGACGTACGGCCGCCGACAGGGCCACGCAGTCGTCCATGGTGCGGAACGCGTGGACCCCGTGGGGCAGTTCCCGGCCCTCGGGTTCGAAGAGGCCGCGCAGGGGCGGCAGGACCGGGTTCGAGCCGGTGGCCAGCACCAGCGTGCCGTACGGCTCGACCGTTCCGTCGTCGCAGTGCACCACCTGCTCCGCCCGGTCGATCCGCACCGCCCGCACCCCCCGGCGCAGCGCCGGGCCGGGGGCCGGGAGGGCCGTCACCTCCGGCGCGTAACGGCCGGCCAGGACCTCCGCGAGGAGCACCCGGTTGTACGGGACGTGCGGCTCCTCGCCGAGGACGCGCACGCCCCCGCCCAGCCGGGCGGCGAGCCGCAGGCCCGCGAGCCCGCCGCCGATCACCACCACGCGCTGCTGTTTCGAGGTCATGGAACGAGAGTGCGGGGCCGCTGTTTCCCCACGGCATCGCCCCTGTTTCCCCGACGGAACGCCGACCTCAGCATCCGGGTCGGGGGCCCGTGAGGCGTTCACGTCCTGCTGCTGCCCTACTGCTGCCCCGCTCTGCTCTGCTCGCTTCGGCCCGGAGAAGCTCAATCTTCGCGCAAGAATCCGGGGATCGATGGTCATTGCACCCAACCGGTCCGTAGGGTCGGGACCGTGCCTGACATATCGACAACCATGATCATCACCCTGTGCGTGGCCGCCGCCGCGGCAGGCTGGATCGACGCCGTCGTGGGCGGCGGGGGACTGCTGCTCCTGCCCGCCCTGCTGCTCGGCCTCCCGAACGCCCATCCCGCCACGGTCCTCGGCACCAACAAGGCCGTGGCCATCGTCGGCACCTCGGGCGCCGCCGTGACGTACCTGCGCAAGACCCCGGTGGACGTGAAACTCGCCGTCCGCATCGGACTCGCCGCCCTCATCGGCTCGATGGGCGGAGCCGCGCTCGCCGGCGGGATCAGCAAGGACGCCCTGCGCCCGATGATCATGGCCGTGCTGGTGGTCGTCGCCGGATTCGTCCTCTTCCGCCCCGCCTTCGGAACGGCCCCCGGCGCCGCTCCGGTCAGCCGCCAGAGGATCCTGCTCGCCATCGCCCTGGCCGGCCTCGGCATCGGCTTCTACGACGGTCTCATCGGGCCCGGCACCGGCACCTTCCTCGTCCTGGCCCTGACGGCCCTGCTCCACCTCGACCTGGTCACCGCCTCCGCCACCGCGAAGATCGTCAACGTGTGTACGAACGCCGGGGCGCTCGCGATGTTCGCCTACCAGGGCATGGTGCTGTGGCAGCTGGCCGCCCTGATGGCGGTGTTCAACCTCGCCGGCGCCATGATCGGGGCCGCCATGGCCCTGCGGAAGGGGACCGGGTTCGTCCGTGGCGTCCTCCTCACGGTCGTCGGGGCCCTGGTCGTCAAGCTGGGCCTCGAACAGTGGGGCTGACCTGGGGCGTAAGGTTTCGGGCGTGCCCCACCTCGAAATAGCCGATCTGATCGTCGCCTTCGACCCGCGCAGCGGCGCCCGGCTCCCGGTGCGCCGCGGTGACGTGGTCCGCGCGCTCGAAGAAGGCGGGGACCGGCACGCGGCCCGCATCGCCGCCGCACTGCCGGCCGGAGCCGACGACGTACTCGACCCGCTCGCCGTGGACCGTGCGGTGGTCGGCGTGCACACCGCGGTGCAGCGGCTCGACGAGGAAACGGGCACCGCCGAACGGCTGGTGGCGCTGCTCGGCCCGCTGTTCGAGACCATCCGCGAGATCGCCGGCCGCCGCGGCCGCTTCCGCCTCGTCGCCGTCGGCTCCGGGCTCGGCCACCTCGTACGGCGGCTCGCGGCCACCGGCGCGCTGGGCCCGGGCGTCGAACTCGTCGGCGTCGACCCGAACCCGGCGCTCGTCGCCGAGGCCGGCCGGCTGGCCCGCGCCGAGGGACTCGACTGCCGGTTCGTCCACGGCAACGCCTTCGACCTCCCGGAGGTCGCCACCGTCTACGTCTCCTCCGGCGTGCTGCACCACCTGCGCGGCCCCGCGCTCGGGCAGTTCTTCGAGGCCCAGGCCGACTCGCCGGCACTCGCCTTCTGCCACTTCGACATCGCCGCCACCCGGCTGGCGCCCCTCGCCGCCTGCATGTTCCACCGCACCCGGACGAGCGATCCGCTCGCCCGCCACGACGGGGTGGTCTCCGCACGCCGCGCCCACTCGGACGAAACCCTGCTGCGCGCCGCGACCGTACCGGGCATCCGGCCGCTGGTCCTGGCGGCACGA
The DNA here is from genome assembly GCF_018614135.1 of Streptomyces sp. ISL-66. Lineage (GTDB taxonomy): Bacteria > Actinomycetota > Actinomycetes > Streptomycetales > Streptomycetaceae > Streptomyces. The sequence continues at coordinate 202 of NZ_JAGGOW010000118.1, read as the reverse complement.
GGCCCGTCCAACCCCCTGCGCACCGGGGTGCGCCCCGTCCTCGGCATCCGGCCCTACCTGGAGGAGCCGCTGCGCCAGGCCCTCGGCGCCGCCGCCGGCCGACTGGTGGGCGCGGAGAGCCTCGGCCCGCGCGGGCTGCCGGGCTCAGGGCGGCCCGGGGGCGCCGGGGCCGAAGCCGTCGTCGGGACCGCCCCCTGAGGGC